>JBBQMQ010000010.1:0-23373 GCA_038329115.1 Bacteroidales bacterium | reverse complement strand
TCTCCTTCCTTGATGATTCTTTCGATATGTTCAATACACAACTAGCTCACAAGATTACAAGCGTTAATAAAAACTACAATAACAAAACTTCTTTTTTTCTTTAGGGTTAACTCGACACAGTTAAAATAAATATCCATTGGAAAGCGTTGGAAAGTGCCATAGGTAGCGACTGACAGAACGTAACCTGTGGAGTGATAGAATGGAGCAACTTATGCCGAGCGGTGCTGAGGTGGATGAAATGAGTAAGGCGGATTGAAGTGAAAGGTCGTGAAGCTTGCGAAACCCTGCAACGGAATAAGCCGATTGAATAAATCGACCGCAAGCATGTGAAAATAAACTCGGTTGCTTTCTTTTGTTTGCAACAGATGAAGGGTGGTGGGGAAATCATGAGGATATTCCATAGAATGTGTAAAATCAATTGCACAAAAAATAATGTTTTTCAATTGAATAGACTTTTGATATCTTTACGATTAGTACACAACCAAAAAGTATTAAAAAACGAAAAAAATCAACGCCAATAAATAGTACCTAGCTTTATAAACGCCCGAAAATGGGTAGAGATGAATGAATATTTTTTAGTGTCATTGTCCTGGGTTGTGAAGTTCGTGGACTTTTTATTAAACAACCACACCCAAAGAAGGTGGATTTTTTAAAGTATTCTCGTATGTTTGTGATTGTCTGTTATTTGTTGAAAAATCAATTTGCATAAATCTTGCTTTGATGAATTTATCATTTTTAAAAAATGAATATATTTTTCTTTCGGAATTAAAATATATTTAAATATTCTCAACAAATAAGATGTTGGACGGCATTAATGAGAGATAAATTAAAATATATTTAAATATTATAGCCATTATCAATTGTTTTATATATATTTGCTGCACTAATTAAATTATATTTAAAATTGAAGAATGACAAAAGCAGAATTAGGCCAAAAAATAAAGGATAGAAGAAATATAATATCCATGTCACAGAGCCAGCTTGCATACTATGCAGGAATATCGGTTGTCACTTTATCACAAATAGAAAGTGGAAAGGCGAATCCATCATTTGAAATCTTAAATGAGATACTTAACTTCTTAAATCTTGAAATTTTAATTGTAATAAAAAAGGATTAAAAACAGATGAAACTAAAAGTAATATACAAGGGAAAATATAATGCAGGAATGCTTTGGAGAGATGAATTTGGATATCATTTTGATTATGAAGATGAATTTATTTCTGACGAAAACACTTTTGCTATATCAGTTAATATGCCTAAATCTCAAAAAAGATTTGACTCGGACAGATTATTTGCAAATTTTCAATCTATGTTAAGTGAGGGCTATAATCGAGAACTCCAATGCAAGGCATTAGGTATTGATACAAGTGATGATTGGAGTCTGCTGATGTATACATGTGAAAAAGACACGATAGGTGCAATTACAATTAAAAAAATAGATGAATAATGGCCAACTGTAGTGGATGTTTAAAGGATAATATAGATGGGTTCTGCTCAGCATGTGAAACGAAACTATTTGACAGATCTAAAGTACCGAACAAGCTTGAATTTAATTGGGATGATATTCAGGATAGGATTTTAGGTCAACCCTCTAGTTTTAGTATTTCGGGAGTACAACCAAAAGGATTTATTGGACGAGATAAAAATAATCTTTTAGCTCCAAATAGAGATATTGAATCAATGTACATTATTAAGCCGTTTTTAGATACCAGACGAACTTTATATAAAGATTCACCTGCGAACGAACATTTAACAATGACAATGGCTAATCAATTATTTAAAATTTCAACTGCAAAATGCGGATTAGTATATTTTGCAAATGGTGAACCTGCTTACCTTACAAGAAGATTTGACAGGGATAAAAATGGTAATCAATTGAGACAAGAAGATTTTGTTTCTGTACTAAATGCTATTCCAGT
The DNA here is from genome assembly GCA_038329115.1 of Bacteroidales bacterium. Lineage (GTDB taxonomy): Bacteria > Bacteroidota > Bacteroidia > Bacteroidales > Paludibacteraceae > Paludibacter. The sequence goes on along the minus strand of JBBQMQ010000010.1, from coordinate 21,453 downwards.
CATAAATGATCATGGGCTTTATAAATACAATTCTTTCACTTACGAGGATGTTGGAAATCGACTGAATCCCACAGACCAAATAAGTTTTATACGAATTCTTGTTTTCAACTTCATCACAGGAAATGGAGACGTTCACTTAAAAAATATTTCCCTTTTGGAATCAGCTGATGGCGACATGTTATTGTCTCCTTATTATGATTTGATGAATACAAAACTTCACATTAATGATCCAAAAATGGCTATGAATTTATTCAAAGAAATGGAAAGAACAAAACAAAATTTGCATAGGACCATATATGATTATAAAATTGCAGATTTCCTTGAATTAGGAAAAAGAATAGGTGTTAAGGATAGATTATTACAATCTATTGAAAACGAATTTCGTGCAGCTAAAGCAGAGATGCTTATGTTTGTTGACAAATCTTTTCTTTCTAATGTTGGAAAACAAAAATACAAAGAAGTTGTGGAACAAAATCACAACTTATTATTCAATCCATAATGCTATAAAGAAGAGTCTAAAATAATAAGATGGTGGGTTATGAAAGATTTTTTGTTCAATACTTCATCAAAATTATCAGACACAGCACCAACAAACATTCCTTGTGTGAGGTTGCTAATTTTGGAAGCACGAATCAAACTATCCAATTGTGTGCTGATAGAAGGGATTTGTCCTTACGGTTGATGGTTATGGATTGACGCATCTGTAATACTTTCCCGAATTGGTCGGAAAGATTTATGGACAACTTCAATTAAACACTTCTTGTTTTTTTTAAAAATACTCCAAACAAATCCCTTGCGTGCGATTCATTTAGAAAATAAGTTTCTGGGGTAATAAGGTCATGAGGGTCAATTGTTTTGAATTCAACAAAAATTGGTTGTAGTTCGGGTTTAATAACCTTTTCAATTTAGTTGAGGTATATTTCATAGTTGTCAATCAATTTTAGTGCTTTCATGATTCATGTGGTTTTAAATAAGTTTCTTCACTTTCAAAACGGTTTTGGTTGACACTTCTGCGACTTTCCCAATTTCTCTTATTGTGAGTCCTTTCTCAATCAATTTTTTTATTCTGATGCTCGATTCTTTTTTAAGAAAATCTGAATTCGACTCATTTGTATTAGTAGGACGACCAAGTACTCCACCGCGTTGAACGTAAACCTGACGACCGACCATGGTTCGCTCTTTTATATTTTCGAGTTCCATTTCATACAAAGACGACATGACAGAACTAATCATTTTCCAAATAGGATTCTTTTTCCCGTTTGGACGAGACTGTAAGCCAAGGTTTCTCACCACTACATTTATTTCCTTTTCTTCTAGCCATTCAAGAACACGAATACAATCACCGGTATTTCGTCCAAGTCGGCTAAGTTCTTCAATACAAAGTTCAGAGACTTTACCATCTTCAATAAGTTTAGTAAGTTCTTTCCCTTTTTCCCTTTGCTTAAATTCTACTTTTCCGGAAACTTTGTCAAGCAACACAAGGTCATATTTTTCATTGTCCGCCGTAAACCGATTTCCTGTTTGTTGAATTGTTGAAACTCTGTTGTATTTTACCTTCATTTTTGTAGTATTTTAAATCACACATTAAAATTACAGCTAAAACATCTGTTTGCCTAATCAATTAGCGCAGTTTAGCTACATTTAGCGCAGTACTTTTATTCTTGATTAATTTTACCACAAGGTATATTGCTTCTTCTGAAATCTCATTTTAATTTTGTTGGATAGTGGAAATTAATTGAAAAAAATTGGCCATATATTATATGGTATGCTTTTTTTCATTTGATACCTTTATTCTAAATCCGATTTAGGTTCAAAATAAGTCTGTTTTACCTTCTCGTTGTAGTTTTCAACTTTCTCAACATGCTCATCGATTAACTCTGAAAGCTGGTCTACATAAATTTCGGTGAATGATTTCACTTCATTCATATCATAATCAAGAAGCTTCACCATAAAAAGGTCAAGACCATGTTGATATATGATTTGTACCTTTCCTTTGTGTTTAAAGCCACTTACATCGAATTGAAGTCCGTCGGTAATTACTATAGGCTTATCAAAGCCCCAAGACATCATGAGAAGCTTTTTGTAAGATAAGACTTGCAAAAGATAATCGGCCATTTGATAATCTTCTGTAAAATTGTTTTCAGTTTCCATATTATTTGAATTAATATGGGCTAAATTAAATCAATTCAGCAATTTACCCAAACCAAAACAATTATTCAATGCATTAATTCAGGTTCTTTAGCGGTCATTTGTTTTTTCGAGAAGGTAATTTTAATTTGGGAAATAAACTCCGAGGATATTAATTTTGAATTAACCGTTAAGCTAAAAATTGAGCTACTAATTTGATTTTCTAATTCTTAGGTTACTTTTAGTTTGATATTAAGAATCCAAATATCCATTGGACAGATAAATTATATAGAACTTGCTAAACAAACTACTGGGTTTCCAAAAAACCAATTAACGTGACTTAAGTGTTTTGTATTCATCTATATTTATTTGATTATCAATAATATAATTAAATGCATCTAAAAATGCAATATAGTTAAAATCAACATCTTCATCGTACAAGTAACCATCATCAAAGTATTTCTCAGCTAATTCATTCAATTCTTTTTTCACTACTTTTTTACAATCTACATCTTCGATAATAAATTCATAGATGTAACAATCCAAATCTTTGCATAAATCGCAGATAAAACTAAAATTAGCACTGTCTTTTGTCAAGAATTCAATTTGCAAATTGTTTATTAATGCTTTTTCATTCATACTGTTTTGCCGTATTTTGGCAGGATCAGTTCTGTAGATTCCTTCGTATTTGCCAAATTCAGCTATTGTTTCAAATTGCACTATTATCCTTGAATAAGGGGAATAGTGGTTTTCTGCTGTATCTATTTGGTCATAGATATGCCCAGGATTAAAAATGGACATAAAGTTTGGAAAATTTCTCATCGTTTTTACATATTATTTTTCGTGGATAACCTTTGCTTTAGAATTTAATTGTATCATTTTCTGCTTTCTTGCGTCGATTATATATTTGCTTCTAATATCTATAAATAATGTATCATCGTCCCAAGCAATGAATGAGTTATGATCATTTATCTCTTTAGAAGCAGCCGATTCATTAAATTCAAAACCTCTACTTATCAAATATTTCATTATAGTTTCGTTTTCATTTTCTTCGTTCGACCAATAATACATGTATGTCAGAAAAAGAATTTTTGACTTCAGAATTCCTCTGTTAATCTTATAATTCTCTATGATATAGATTACTAAATCATATCGTTTAGCTCTTATTAAATCAACAATTACAATTATCAATAATTCGTTCTCGTTAAATAGATTGTTTATGTAAGTTGATTTTTGGAATGAATAAAAATTTTCTTCCTTTCCGAAGAATTTTTCAAAGTTTTCAATTGTAATATTATTTAATAAGCCCATTCTCATTTTTTCTATGTGTTTTTTTTCAGTTTTCTATTTTTCTTGTATATATATTTTTTTTCGAGTCCAAAATTCAAAATAAATCATCTACATAATTCCTATTTTAAAAGAACATTAACAGAGGCATTATCTTAGATCTTTGAAATAAACCTTGACCCTCGTCAATCAGCCAGGGTTTTTAAGTCAACCTCTCCTCAAAATCTTTAAATCTCTAGACTTAAATCTAATATAATCACTAAAATTACTTTTAATACTACGGTTTTTTTTATGCCAAAAAACATAAATTTTCCAATCAAAAACAGCTCTTTTTCGCAAAATCATATTCTTTTATTTATATATACAAATAAAAAAGCTATGTTAAATTACAAAGAATTCAAAATTGAGGAAAGACTAAATGACAGTAAAAAGGAACGCAAAGTCAAGAGTGGAAATCAGAAGAAGCTAAAAACTAAATTCAAACAGTTCACTCAGAGCGAAGCAGATGAACAGCGCGAAGAGATTGCGAAAGCCAATAATGTTTATGTCAATGGGTCTTCTGCTTTTAAATGAGAACTGTCCAATATTTGATAACAGGATTCAAGTATAAAACCTGAATCCTGTAGTTTAGAGTTTACACAAAATTTTGTATTGTCCCTATTCTTATGATTCTCATTCACTGCCTTTATAAGCGATTATACACAATGACCACTTCTGGGAGTCAATGAATTAAATTTTATGACAATTGTCAATAAATTCAGAGATTTAGCGTCTCATTTTAACCAACTCATTTAATGTCTATTATTTTACTGATTTTAGATTAACTTCATAATAACATAATTCACAACTTGCTTTAAGATAAGTTGATAATAGTCCATCATATTGCTCAAATATTTTTGAATCATCGTAATGTCTCATTACAACTAACTCACAAGTTATATCATCTAATCTTGTACTGATTCTCTTATATTCTTTAAAACCTTGAACATTATATCCGAGAGTGTGCACTTTACCTCTTTTCCCCAAAGAACCACAATGTGTTGAAATGAAAAAAACTACAAGAATCTGAATTCCTGTAGTTTTCATTTACACAATTTATTGGAAAGTCTCTATATACAAATACTAAACTTTGTATATATCTGCATCTATTTCCAATTCGGTAGCTAATCTAAATTTCTTTTTATATTGTGAAGTTGAAATTAATATCTTGTCTGAATTAATTCGATCTTAAAAGTCCCAATGAGAGTAAATGAGCATAATTACCAGAAACAACCGTTTCTTTTTCGCAAAACCAGAAAGAGAATTGAAACTCTTTTCTCTCAATTATGCGACCAGTTTATGATTCGTCGAAACTACGCTAAGTCTTTTGACGGTTATAAAACTAGAATTCTTTCTAAAATAACCTCATTGACGGTTATTCGTATGATAAACAAGTTATTAAACAGAAATATAAACAACTTATAATCCTGTGTGCTCTAAATGTACTACAGGTTAATATACTTAAATGTAAGCATTGATGCATAAGTTTTATATGTAACGTATCAATTTTACTGTCTTTTGAAACAATTTTGTTGTGTGCATGCATATGATATTGGTTTAATTTGCACTGTAGATTTTCTATCGTTTACAGAAGTAGTTCAAAATAATATTCTGAACTATTTTGATGAACGTATTATTCCTTACACAACTGATTAAAATGAAAAAATTAGTATTCATTTGTTGCTTATGCACATTACCATTGTTTGCAAATAAAAGCAATGTTTTAGATATTCAGGATCCGCTTGATGTAGTCCAATTAATTGGTGACAAGCTGATTCGTGAAACGCCTTTCAGGTATCGATTAGAATTGCCCATCAGCGAGAAAAAGTTTGACAAGATGCAATTTGTGAATTTTGGAAGGACATTCAATAGCGAAAAACCTGCTGTAGCTTACGCATACACTTTGCTGGAAGCAGCAAATGACATGAAAATGGATATTGACGTGGAGCACAATGACGGCTGCAAAATATGGTTGAACAATGAGCTTGTTTATGAGAAAAAAGGCTTACACACTATTCATCTTGTTTATGATGAACGAAGCATTGAAATGTCATTCAAAACTCAGTTACATCTTAGAAAAGGCACAAATACACTACTTATTAAATCAGAAACCGCTGGCAATAAAGAATGGTGTTTTTTTATGCAACCTCCTGCAACTAAAGGTGCTGTAATGTGTACTCAGTATAATTATCCAAATTTTGTACCTGAGAAAATTAAAGACCTAGACGCAAAAATAGCTACACTCACTAATTGGTTGCTAGTTGGTCCGTTTGAAAATAACATTGACTTGGTAAATACTCCAGAGCAACGATTGGAATTTGGGCACATGTACAAAGGTCTAAATGGAGTGCCCGTTACGTGGACAATTCCAAAAGTAGAAATTGTTGGAAATGTTATTGACCCAAAAGAATGGGGAACAACTTATCAATGGAATTATCACAATGGCGGCGTGGCATGGGCTATGCAGCAGTTATCGGAGGCATCGGGCAATCCAAAATACAATCAATGGGCTACCAATTTTTGTGATTATCATCTGACAGGAAAGTCATTTGTGGAATATCAGGTTCAGACCTTGAATGAAGTTGAATCGGCGAATCATTATTTTATCAAAGTTCCTTTGCTCGATTTTACATTGGCACCCTCTCTTCCATTTATTTATAAACTCCGAAAAGAAAAAAACTTTGAACTGGAATCCAAGTACAAAGAGTTTGTTGATGAAATGATTAAATATGCTCGTACAGAGCAAATTCGCTATCCGGGCAGTAATATTTACACACGTACAACCCCTAAAAAATACACAACATGGGTTGACGATATGTTTATGGGTATACCATTTCTTGTTCAAGCCTCACACTATGCAAAGACGAAAGAAGAAAAAGATTTTTTTATTAACGATGCAGCATTAATGGTGCTGAATTTCAACAAGTTCGTTTGGGATAAAGAAGCGTGTTTGTATATGCATGCCAACTATTCTGAAGAAAAACAGATGAAGTTGCCGCATTGGTCCAGAGCAAACGGATGGGGAATATGGGCTACTACCGAAGTGCTTATGAATCTCGACAAAAATAATAAATACTACCAACCCATTTTGGAGCATTACCGCAAACATGTGGACAGCTTGATTAAATACCAAACAGAAAATGGTTTTTGGAGAAATGTGCTAGACCGGAGTGATTCTCCTGAAGAAGTATCGGGAACAGCTATTTTTACTATGGCAATGGCTCGTGGGGTAACTTATGGTTGGTTAGATGCTAAAAAATATGAACCAACGGTGATGAAAGGCTGGAATGCTGTGAAATCGGACGTAGAGCCAAGCGGTAAAGTGCATAATATCTGCGTTGGAACAATGTGTTCTGAGGATGAAAATTACTATGTGAACAGACCCTTTTACGACGATGATACACATGGATTATTTGCCGTACTTTTTGCCGGCATCGATGTTCATAAAATGCTGAATAGGAACGCTGTATCTCAGAAATAACAAAATAAAAATCACTCTGAATGTGTTCCACCAGTCCATTGCCTCTAGAGGTATTAAATGTTGGTGTTTTTCAAATGAACGCGAAGATACATTCAGAAAATTATCGGAAAATAGAAAAATTAAATTTCAGTTTAAAAGCTAATCATATCTATGAAAAAAATTACGTTGGTACTTGCTGTTTGTTTCTGTTCGATAAAAATGATGGCGGATGTGAAACTGAACTCCCTTTTCTGTAACAATGCTGTTTTTCAACGAAATATGGAAGTTCCCGTGTGGGGTTGGGCTGACGAAGGCGAGAAAATAACCCTGGAATTTGCCGGACAAAGCATATCAACAGTTGCGCAAAACGGTAAATGGATGGTGAAACTAAAACCGATGAAAGGGAATAACCAACCACAAGAAATGATTGTAACAGGGAAAAACGCCTTGAAAATCAACAACATATTAATTGGTGAAGTGTGGATTTGCTGCGGACAGAGCAATATGGAGTGGAATTTACTCCGTACCATTGGTGGTGAAGAAGCGAATGCAACCAGCACCAACGACCAGTTGCGCATTTTTAAAGTACCTCATAATGTGCAAATTAAACCCGTTGACAATGTAAATGCAAAATGGGCATTATCCGAACCCAAAGTAACCAAAAATATTTCGGCAGTGGGTTATTATTTTATGAGCAAACTTCAAAAAGAATTAAACGTTCCCGTTGGTTTTATTGAAGTTGCTTTTGGTGGAACAGTTATAGAGTCGTGGATAAGCCAGGATGTGATGAATGCAATGCCCATAAAAGATAAATACATGGATTTGGCTATGCAAAAAGCCGAATATGATGCCAACGAATTGAAACTGAAACCGATTAAAGACGCATGGCTCAAAGCTGTTGATTCCTGTAAAATCAATAAGCTTCCGGCACCAACCCGACCAACGGTTCTACCGAGCGAATTCAAAGGTGCAACCACCATTTACAATGGCGAAATTTGTCCTATTGTTCCATTCGCTGTAAAAGGAATTGCGTGGTACCAAGGCGAATCGAATGCTTACCCGAAACGCGCAGACACATACTCAGCATTGCTTCCGGCTATGATTAAACTTTGGCGCAACGACTGGAATCGTCCTGAATTGCCATTTATCATTTTTCAGATTACCCCTAACCGCAAACCGCAAACCGACCCGAACGAGAAAAGCGGTGTTGCCATTGTTCAGGAAGCGCAACTAAAAGCAAGTTTAATTGTTCCAAATACAGCGTTGGTTATTACCACCGATGTGGCTGAAAGTGATGTGCATTACCGAAACAAACAACCCATTGGTGAGCGTGCTTTCAAGGCTGCGATGAACCTGGCTTATGGAAAAAATATTGAGTATTGTGGACCAATTTATACTTCCATGAAAGTGGATGGAGAGAAAATTGTATTGGATTTCAATCACATTGCTGGTGGGTTAACTCAAAAAGGCGATACCTTGAAAGGTTTTGTTATTGCCGGAGCTGATAAGAAATTTTATTTTGCCGATGCTAAAATAAAAGGGAAAACGGTGGAAGTTTCGTCCAAAAATGTGCCACAGCCGGTAGCTGTGCGTTACGGTTGGGCTGATTTTCCATCTGTAAATCTGTTTAATAAAGATGGAATTCCGGCATCTCCTTTTCGGACGGATGATTGGGATTTGAATACCCCAAACCCCTAAAGGGGATGTAAAATACGCTCATTTTTCAAATAATAAATTAAGCCTTATTTATGCCTATAGTTAAAAATGTACTTGTTTTACTTTTTGCTTTTTTCAGCATCCAGTTAGGTGCGTTAAATTATTACGTGTCATCATCAGGTGGAAATGATAGTAATACAGGTACATCGACCATAGCGGCTTGGAAAACCATAGCAAAAGTAAATTCTGTGATGAGCAGTTTTGTTTCCAAAGATACAGTGTTTTTTAAATGTGGCGACACATTCACTGACCAGCTAAACATTGCTAAATCGGGCACTTCAGCTTCGCCAATCGTATTTTCAAGTTATGACACCGGTTCTAAACCCTTGATCAATACAGCTGTGACTCTCACTGGTTGGACGGTAACTTCTAATCCTAAAATTTGGGTGGCAAATTATACCGGCCTGCTTTCCGATATTCGTTACCTGACAATAAATGACAAAATCCAACAAATTGGACGATACCCTGATGTAACTGCTGCCAACGATGGATTTTTATACAATGACGAATGTTGGGGATCAAATAAATTCAGGGATGCCACGCTGAACTTTGCTACGCAGGATTGGACTGGAGCAATTGTTGTTATGTACACCAAGCCTTATCGCATCGAAGGAGTCAGAATTTTGAAACATCAGTTAGATACAGTAACGACAAATCCAACCACAGCACCCATACATATAGGTTACAGTTATACCATTCAAAATCATTTGGCTACATTAACCACTCAGGGAGAATGGTATTTTGACAAAGCAGCCAAGAAAGTTTATTTATATACCACTACAAATCCTTCCACCGTAAAAGTGCAGGCCACGTCCAGTAAATATGGAATTCTATTCAACTCAGGAATTACCGGCATAAGTGTAAAAAATATCTCTTTTCAGCTCGCCGATTCCATTGCCATCTGCATCAATTCAGGAAGTTATATTAGTGTGGATAACTGTAGCTTTTCAAATACTTTGTACGGTGTTTGGGCTCCAACAAGCAATAATATTGGGGTTACAAACAGCAACTTCTCGGACATTTATAATATCTCAATTGGATCGACCGCCATGAGTTTAAATGTTACGGTGAAAAACAACATAATCCGACGGAATTTTCTGAATCCCGGCATGAGCGATATAACCAACAATGCCTACAAAGCAGCCATTTCAATTTACTGCACCAACGCCCTTATTTCGTACAATGACATTGATAGCTGTGGCTATATTGGAGTTTATTACAACGGATATGGCAATACCATTTCGCACAATCAAATTGGACATTTCAACATGAAAATGTTTGATGGCGGAGGCATTTACAGCTTTGGAACCTGGTCGTATGTGCCTTCGCTGGGTATCAATAAGTATGGCAATAACCTGATTGAGAATAATTATATACACGATGGTATTGGTTATTTATTGGGCACAAACGAAGGTGACTCGTACAACCGTCGTCCGGGAATTTACAACGACCAATTAACTGAATACAATACAGTTAGAAAAAACGTTTTGTACAATACTCACGGCATTTTGTTGGCATCCAACCATCATCACACCGTAACCGATAATACCATTTACAACAGCGATGCCTTTAATACAGCGCATCCCGATAAGCTTACTATTTCAATGGATCCGTCATCGGCATATCAAACCATTACCAACAATACATTTTATAATTCTACTTTCAGAATTGTTTTTAATCCTTACGACGGATTTAGCGTAGGAAGGGCAAAAGACACTATTCCGCCCATGACTAACCAAGGGCACAGAGTAACAAAAAACATCTTTTACTCATCACGAAACACTCGTCAGCCAGCCATGAGCTTTACGTATGGGTTTAAAAATTATAAAAAGTATTTTGGTGTTTGCGATAGTAATTATTATTGGCAACCTTTTGCATTAGATACTGTTGTGGCGTCTGTTGTAGATAGCGGTTACACCAAAACCCGCCGGCTGGCTTATGGTGTCAATCAATGGCAAAAAATATTTGAGCCTCATGGCGTTTTCAAATATTCTGATTATCCGGCCACATTCACTTCGCCGCAAACCAATCTTTTTGCATCTAATTCAACCTTTACTACAAACGTTTCGGGGTGGTATTACGATTCTGAAAATGTGACAAGTCCGGGTAGTTGGGTAAGTTCTGGCGGGTTGGATGGTGGCTGTGCATTGCTCGACCTTTCAACAGCCAATTCCTCTCCTGTTTTACTTTCCAGTGCACGATTTTACAGAATGATTGGAACTGTGAGTGAAGGCGATGTGTATCTGCTAAATTTTTCAGCCATTTCAAATTCAAATTCAGCAAAATTGTGCATTAATTACACCAGCACTACCGGAACAAGTCCGAAAACATACACAACCAGTACCACCCGAAAAGAATATTCTGTCCCTATTACCTTCAACGATAATGGCGGCGGTGGCGGTCAATATTTATATTTTACATTGCACGACAAAGGGGCAAAAGTCTGGCTGGATAATATAACGCTTCAGAAAGTAACTGTCAATCAGACAATTCCTGCTTTGGTTGAACGTTTCGAAGTAAATACAACCGATGCCGTTAAAAACATTGATTTGGGGTCTTTATCATACAAAGATGTGTTTGGGAGTATTTATAGTGGCATTATTTCATTGGAACCTTATGGATCAAAAATCTTATTAAAATATGATTTGCCGCAAACCGTAACTCAGACTTTTGATAATGTTCCAACACAAAAAATCTCTGTTTTTCCAAGTCCAAACACAGAAGGCCATTCGGTGCAAATTTCCATATTAAGTTCGGTGATTACAAACGCAACGATAAAAATTTATGCTATAAATGGCACTCAATTTCTCAGCAAAAACATCTTCCTAAATAACGGAATAAGCACATTAAATATAAATCCGTTGGCAAAAGGTGTTTATCTGATTGATTGTACAGCTGCAAATGGTGAACGTGTAATTTCGAAGTTTATTCAATAATCTTATTTTTTATGAAATACATTTTACTTCTCATTATTAGTGCTTATTTCGTTAATAGTTACGCCCGCGATTCCGATATTGGTTGGGGACCTGCTATTACCACTGACAAAAACATTTATGTTGCTACAACTGGTAACGATAATACAGGAACAGGAACAATATCAGCTCCATTTCTTACATTGACTAAGGCAAAAACCTATGCGAATACCGTAAAAGCAACAAGTACCAATGGCGTTACGATTTGGGTGCGTGGCGGAATGTATTCCATGCCAACCACACTTTCAATAACGAGTACCGATGGTGGATCCGTTGGGAAACCGATTATTTACCGTGCTTATACCAACGAAAATGTGATACTTACCGGAGCAAAACCGGTTAATTCTGCTCAATGGACAAATTACAGCGGCGACGTTACACGACTGAATCTAGCAGTTACAGCCAGTCAGTTGAAAGAATGTTCGTTGGCAAATTTGGGTATGGCGGTAACAGGTTTGATGCCGAATAAAATTGATGACGTGAATAATGCCTTTTATCAATTCACCAATCTTCCGGGAGTTTACTGGAATGGCGTGCGACAGGATTTAGCTCGATTCCCTAATGATTATCCAAATTATATGGAAGTAAAATCCGTAGTAACTGGTGGAAATTCAACAACAGCTAGTGTTTTTCAGTACAAAACATTAACTTCGGAATTATACGATTCAAAGATGAACGTAGTGTCCGGTCGTGAAGCAGCGTGGGCGGCAGCCATTCCTCATGGGGTTTACGTGAAAGGGTATTGGCGTTGCAACTGGCAAATCACCACCTTGAAAGTTACAGCAATCGATCAGGCTGCCAAAACATTTACGCTGGCACCCGGAGTTACATTGGGAAATAAATATAAATTGCCACTTGGCTCAGGCCATGAACCTTATTATGTGGTAAATTTGCTCGAAGAAATTGACCAACCCGGCGAATGGTGCATCGACGCATTGGATGGAAAAATGTATTATTACGCGCCCGCCACCATAACCAATTCAAATTTAAGTATTTCGGATAATAAAAATCCATTGTTCGATATCAATGGTGCAAGTTATGTGCAGTTTATCGGGTTGGAAATTGCCGGAAATTTAGGAAACGCTTTTAAAATGACCAATTGCAGCAATGTGCAAATAAATGGTTGTATGATTCACGATATTGAGTACGATGCCGTGGTGATAAATGGAGGTTCAAATTGCGGCGTGTTGAGTTCCAACCTATACGATTTAGGTGCTTCGGGAGTGTTGGTAGGTGCAGCGGGTTCGGCAGCTTCGCCCAGCAATCATTTTGTTACAAATTGCCATATCTATAGCTTTGGTTATCTGAACAATATCTATGCAGCTTCCATTAATTTAGCGTATAAAAACATAGCACTTTTTGGAGCTAAAGCCGACCATAATTTGATTCACGATTGTCCGCACGCAGGTGTTTTGCACGGTGGTTCAAACAATTTGTTTGAATACAACGATGTTTTTCATACGTCTAAATGTTCCGACGATATGGGAGCATTTTATTGTTTTACCGATTCCAATGCTAACGGTGGAAATACACTTCGTTATAACTTGATGCACAATTCATTACAAGGTGATGGCGTGTATTTCGACCATTTTGGATTGAACGACAAAGCGTATTCAAACGTGGCTTATCAATTGAATCGGGGTTATATTTTTCGTGTTCACTGGAATCAGGATGTAGATAATAATATTGCTTATAAATGTCGTTCCGGATTTTTGCTGGCAATGGCATTTCCGGGAGCAAATGCAACCAATAATGTAGCGTTGGGAAATGCAACACAATATTCACTTTCGGATGGAACGCTGGATGCTTCGAATAAAACCTATTATACTATGAATCTGAATTTTACAAATGAAGCAAATTTTGATTTCAGCCTGCTGCCAACTTCACAGGTGTTTAAAGATAGTCCAACTTTTGTAAACTTTCCGGCAAACAGTGTCGGATTATTTATCGATTCATACCGGATTTCAAAATCAGTTCCAACAAATTACAAGGTCAATCCGCCAATTTCGGGAGTGTATGGGTCGTAAAACGAGTTTACAGTTAAGAGTTTATAGTTGAAAGTGTTCAAAATCAAAAATTTATGATAATTAAATCGATATTCTTATTTTTAGTAGTTTGTTCGGTCTCTACCTTTTCACAAACGCCTCAAACCATCACTTTTCCGGATATTCCTGTGAAAGGCTATGGAGATACATCATTTTCGCTTAATGCCTCGGCGATTTCGGGTTTGGCGGTAACCTATGTAAGCTCAAATACCACTGTAGCCACCGTGAGCGGAACAACAGTTACTATCAAAACTACGGGAAATTCGTTTATTTCGGCTTATCAAGCCGGAAATGGAACCTACTCGGCGGCAATACCTGTACCGCAATTGCTGGTAGTTTGCCCCAAAGCTACATTGACCGTTACGGCTGATAATAAAAGCATAACTTCGGGTACAGCAAATCCAACGTTGACCTATACTACTACCGGTTTTAAAAATAGCCAAACTAGTGCGGTCATTACGGGTACACCTGCATTTCAGTCACTTGCTACCAATCCTGCTGTTGGAACTTATCCAATTGTCATTAATAGAGGCACTATGGCTGCTGCCAATTACGAGTTTATGATGGTTGATGGCACGTTCACAATAAGTTCCGGAACTGCAACGCCGATTGTAAATGCCGAAGATTCTGTATTAAAGATATATCCAAATCCGGCCAGCAATTCCGTTTCTATTTTAAACCTATCAAATGAATCTTTTGTTATCCTTGATTTGACAGGAAAAATGGTGATGAGCGATCGTTGTACGAGTGATGAATTTAAAATAGATACCTCAGGACTAGCTCCCGGAATGTATATTTTAAGGTCAACGAAAAATAATTTGAGAATTTCAACCAAATTGTTGATTAAGAAATAAGAATATTTGTAAATTTGAAAACTAATCCGAAAAAAACAAGACAATACGCATGAAACTTTTTATGAAATCACTTATTTTATTTTTACTGTTCTTTGCTGTTCAGCCACTTAACTGTCAAATTCAACGTGCCTTTTATCAAGAGCCAAGTTGGCAGCCAAGAGCGATATTACCCTACGATGAGGCTATAAAAGGCAATTTCTGTCCAGAATCTCCAAAAGTAAACATCACATTTAACGATCCAGGGTTTGACGAGCAACGATTAAGCAACCTTCCGGCTCCTGGTATTCATCCGCGTGTGCTAATTACGCCGGATGATGTTGAAAAAATCCGTGCTAAAGTGGCTCTCGGCGACAAAGCTGCACCGGCATTTAAAACTATGTGGGCAAGGGTTACCAAAAATCAGAGTGCATTTTATGCGTTGGTCACAAAAAATAATGAACTCGGAAAAGAACTTGCAACGCAATTGGTTGAAAAAATCAAAGCCTTGGAGCCAAAACTCGATTACATGGACAAACAACCCGATGGTCATAATTTATGGTCGGTGGAACGTTCGGTAGTGGCCATGGGCGACCCTGATCCTCCCACTGAAATATGGGACTTGTTGGATTATGATTACCTGAGTGGCTGGATGTCGGCTCCCGAAAAAGAATTGGCGCACAAAGTCATTGCACGAATTGTAGAAAAACGCATCTCCAACTACCTGTGCTACCCCGACCATTTTATGATCAACAATCATCAGGGTTTTGGGATGGAATATATTCGATTGATGCTGTTGATTGAAGGCGAAAAAGGCTTTAATAAAGAGCTTTTCGACCAATCTTGTCACAAAGCAAATGCTATGCTCAACTGGTTTTTGAGTCCCGACGGCATGTGTTACGAATCCATCAAAGGTTGGTTGAATGTGTCGGCTTTTACGGCTGTGGGATTGCGTCAGCGTAATTTATTGAAACACGATCATTTGCAGGCTAAAATGCGCTTTTTTGAGGCTGCCATTCGTTGGGAAAACGGAAAATGGATGATTCGTGACGAAATGCGTGCTTCGGCTTTTCACGTCATTTGGATGATGCATTATTACCACCCGAATGACGAAAAAATTGATTTTTTATACCAATCTACTTTCTCAACCCACGATTTTTTGACCGATTCGGAAGCTAAATGGCCTAATCCGGTGGGTATTTGCACGGAATTATTATTGCTTTATGCCGATGCCGGAATGACTGATAATGCAGGAAAACCTATCGATTGGACAGTTCAGAAAAACATTGACCGATTGAAACTTCCGTTGACATGGCAGGACAACCAACGTGGTTATGTGGATACCCGAAATTCGTGGAAAAAAGAGGACTTGCACCTCGGATTTGTGTGTAAGCAGGATTTCTTTTATGGAGGTCACGAAGGTTCTGAAAATAACCGTATTACCTTGTGGAAAGATGGTGTAAACTGGATTCAGGACAATAATATGTTGGCAACAAAAGCCACTTTCCTTCAAAACATGTTGACGGTTGACAGTAAAGGCTGTAAATGGCCACCGGTTGCCGGAACTTGGTTGGGTGTGAAAGAATCACCCGAAGGATTGATGGCTGCAGGCGATGGCAAAGACGGTTTTTCGTACACCAAAAGCATGCAGGTGCATCCACTTTATTTTCCTTCAACAAAGATTCCCTATTATGCGCCATTTTCGGAAGGGAATTACGATTTAAGTCGTGATATTCAGGTGGCATTTAACCCCCGCACCATTCAGTTTAACGATGGTTACGCACATACCGATTACGGCCCGTGGAGTGCCGAAACACGATTGGTAGAAGGCTATCGGTTATGGAATCCGATGGAGCAACTTTACCGCACAGTTCAGATGGCTCGTGGTGCAAATCCATACGTTTTAGTAATTGATGATGCCAAAAAAGACGATGAAAAACATTTGTTTGATTGGAATATCTCCGTGCCGCTGGATGTGGATTTGGTAGAAGCCATTACGCCCGAAATTCAGTTTCAAAACACGAACCCTTCCGAAAGTAGAAATGATGATTTAATTTTGGGAAAAGTAGGCATGTCACGCGATTCGCTCACCGGCAAAGTAAAACCGAAAAAGGGCGATCCACTTTGTTTGATTCGGGTGCTTTGGCGCAATTCGGATTATGGTTTTCCGGTGCCTCGTTTTGAGCGGTACCAAGGCTATAATGAGGTAGTTATTCCTGCCCGTACTGTTTCTCCTGAGTTTCGAATTATGGTTTATCCCTATAAATTTGGTGAGCCAACTCCAAAAACAAGCTGGAATAATGATAGAACAGAGTTGATGGTTCAGATTGGAAAAAAAACAGATGTGTATCACTTCGGAAAAACCGATGGCGGTCGCACGGTGTTGACTATGGAAACTGGTGGGAAGAAAGTACTTTCCAGCGATGCTAAACCGGCTCGTCCCGTTTTATTGATGCGTGCTGAACGATTTGACATCAATGATTTACGATATACCCGTGATGAAAATAAAGTACCAACTTATTTGTTGGATGGCGTTGAAAAGATTCAGTTGGAACGGCTGGAAGCTCCGGCACAAATCCGTTCTACGACAGATGGAACAGAGCCAACAGAAAATTCAACATTGTATGAAAAGGCAATTGTGGTTACAAAAACCTGCGATTTGAAAGCCATTGTTTTCAATCCTGATTGGACATTTGGAACACAAAAAAGTGAGGTAATAACGGCGCATTTACTTATTAAATCAGCTGCCAAAGGACTTGTTGAAGCTCCGGTAAACAGTAAATTTGGCTTGCTGGCAAGGGTTTACGAAAAAAACACCAAGTTGTACAACGACAAAGGCTTTTTCGAAGCTTCGAAAGTGATGATGCCAGATTTGAATGCCGAAAAGGCAATTATTTCCACTTCTGTCGCCAATTTTGAACTGCCCCGAGTTACATCAAAGCAACCGTTGGAACAACAAACCAAAGCATTTTACCGCTTTAATGGATTGTTTTACACCAGCGAAAAAGGCGTTTATACGTTCGATGTCAATTCATGTGGACCGGTAACCATGGATATGGCAGGCGAAACAGTGATTGAGCAAACCGGTATTTTTCACCAGCAACAAGCACACCGAAAAGGCGAAGTGGTGCTTGATAAAGGTTGGCACAAGCTGGAATTGGTTGTTTGTGACCCTTTGTTTTGGAATGCAAACAGTATGGAACCAATGCCATTCGAAGTCAAATACAAAATAAATAGTGGCTTGTACCAAACAATCAGTGCCAATCAATTGCGATTTATTCCTGAGGCTACTATTGCATTGACACCGCAACCGGAAGTAAAATGGCTTGAACCGTTGAAAATCATTCCACGCATGGAAACTGGTTTTGATTTGCAGATTTACGACCGCAGAGGAAAATGTCGTGATACAAATTTTATGGATATTGATAGTTTGCAACCGTTCCGAAGTGAACGTACCAAAACCTTAGAATCGACAGATAGTAAAAATTCGGTTCGGGTGTATAACGGGTATTTTCATGCCCCCGAAGCCGGAGTTTATACGTTCCAAAGTGTGGGTCGTGCTGGCGAAATTTCCTTTCTGGGCGGAAAACCAGCGACTTGTCAGAATCAAATCCGAATTGCAGACGAAGTGGTAGTGCAGCGTGGCGTTTATGGTCGAAATCCATCGGGTGAGATTGGTCTGAAAGAGGGTTGGTATCCTATTTCTATTCGGTTTGGTGCTAGCGAAACGGCTGTACATGTAACTTTTCCCGACGGACAAACTGTTATGCTGAACGGAGAAAATATTTATCGCGATGCAGATAAAAAAGTAGAACAAAAAATACAACCGTTCTCACAATGTTTAGGTACTGTTACTTTTGAAAAATGGGATGGTAAAACACCCGATTATCCTGTAAAAGGTGATTTTCAAATTTGGATAAACCCAACCGGAAAACTCGTAGATAGTCCGTATGGTAAGGCGCTTGAGATGATAGCCCGCGACTCCAAACTGAAAGCTGCGGTAGATGTAAATGTATCGCGAGGAAATACAAAACCAGGTTTCAAATTGCACCATTTAACAATGCGCGACAACGCACTTTCCATTGCCCTTTGGTTTAAAACTTCCGAAAAATCAGGAAAACTGTTTGGTAAAGACGGTTACAATGCTTTTGGTAAAGCCTATCGGACTGTGGGTTGCAGTATTGATAATTTTAAAATTTCTGCTACACCCAATCGTTTTTCCGGTGGAAAAATAGAACCAGATGTTTGGCAATTTGTAGTGCTAACTGCCAGTGAAAAAGAAATGTGTCTTTACCTGAACGGCGAAAAAATAGCCACTGCTGCCGGAACAAAAGAAATAACCACCGATGCACTGGACTTTTTCTTTGAACACAGCGCCACCATTGCCAAATTACAGCTTTTTGATAGGGCGTTGGAAGAAAGTGAAGTGAAGAAAATATTTGAAAACCCCACAATTAGTGAAAAATAAATCAGCTATATTCCACTAAAATTAAGAGAATAGCATCAAAAGCAATTGTTTTATTAATTGCTTTTGATGCTATTAAGCTATTGTTTTTTTATGCCTTAACCCTGTCTACTTCATCAGAAAATCACGTAAATGAATCTGACGAATACCTTTATAGTTGCTTCCTGCTATGATTTCATCCATTGTTACTACATATTTTGGGTAATTATCATCGATAGCCATAAGGTTTCCAAATTCACGCTGAATGGTTTGCTCATCTACCAACAAGTAAGCCACTTGAATATAAAAGCGTTCGTCGTCTTTTTCGGCCATAAAATCTATTTCTTTATTCCCGTTTATTCCTACAAAGACGCGATATCCGTTTCGTAATAGGTGTAAATACACAACATTTTCCATCAACTTGTGTACATCGCTTCTGAAATCAAAACGCCGAAGCGCATTCCTTAACCCAGTATCTTCAAAATAGTATTTCTCGCCAATTTCAAAAATCTTTAACCATTTAACCTCAGCGCGCTGTACCTTATGCACATAATAAGCATAGGTTAATGCCCGTAAATAATTCAGTATAGTTTGAGTCGGTACTTGTTGGTGTTGCGATTTCAGGTACTTACTTATATTAAATGCCGATAGCAGATTTCCGGTATTATCGGCAAGATAGGCTGTAAGATTTTCGAGAAACGAAACATTGCGGATATTTTCACGCGCAACAACATCTTTCAGCAAAATGGTTGAATTAACATTTCTCAGGTATTCCATTACAATATCGGTTTCCAAACCTATATGAATAAGATAGGGCATTCCGCCTAATTTGAGGTATAATATAAGACTTTCATTTGTATCCTTCAATTGATGAAATTCAATAAATTCAGGGTAGCTCAATGAGTAAATCGGAATTTGTATGTATCTGCCCGATAAAGTAGTTGCTAATTCCCCTGAAAGCATTTGTGCATTACTGCCGGAACAAATAATATCGCATTTTGACTCAGCTAAAAGTGACCTTAAACACAATTCAAACGATTCCACTTCTTGAACTTCATCAATAAGCAGAAAATTTTGTACATTCTCCTTCAATCTCTCTGAAACATAGTTGTACAATACTGAATGTGTACGCAATGACTCGTATTCGTTGTACTCAATATTGATGTAAATAATATTGGCATCTGAATGCATCAGTTTTATTTCGTCTATCAACTGAAGCAAAATGTAACTTTTCCCTACACGTCGCTGACCTGTAAGCACTTTGATAATTTGTTTACCAATAAATGGTTTAATTTTATCAATATAACTCGGACGTTTAATATACAGGGCACTCATATTTCCTTCTATTATAAATGAATAATTCAACAAATGTAACAATAAATTCAATTATAAGTTATTTAATTGATAAATTTCAAGAAAAATTTAAGGTTTGAGTTATAATTAGGTGAAAATTTAAGTGATAGTAACCTATACATATTCAATTTTTTATTGATGTATCATTTCTACCAAATTAGGACATAATTGTTATGTGATATTCAATAGGGTTTAAGTATTTTTGCTTTCTAAAATCAAATAACAAATACATGAAAAAAATAATTCTAAGCACTGCTACCTTTTTTGCTTTTACCTTATCAGCTCAACAGCCCGATAAAACCCTTTGGTACAAGCAGCCAGCACGTTTTTTTGAAGAAAGTTTGGTGCTGGGAAACGGCACGCAGGGAGCTTCGGTTTTTGGAGGCACTAAGAATGAAAAAATCTACCTGAATGATGCCACATTGTGGTCGGGTGAGCCGGTGGATACTAAAATTTATGCTGAAACTTACAAAGATTTACCCGCTGTACGCGAGGCATTAGCAAAAGAAGATTACCGCTCGGCCAACGAATTGGTGAAGAAATTGCAAGGGAAAAACAGCCAATCGTATATGGCGCTGGGCACGTTATATTTGCATTTCGATCATGATTCTGTGGTAAAAAACTATTACCGCGAACTGAACCTTGACAATGCTATTTCGAAAGTTAATTATACAGCAAATGGCGTTCATTATACTCGAGAATATTTCGTTTCCTATCCTGATAAAGTTTTTATAATCAAACTAAAAGCGGATAAAAAAGCAGCGTTGAATTTCAACCTTAGTTTTAGAAGTGTGATGAAATTTGCGGTTCAAACCAATAAGAATTTACTAATTGCCAACGGCTACGCACCCTATCATCAGGAATCTTCGTCGGGCGGAGTTCCGGGGAAAATATTTTTCGATGAGAATCGGGGAATTCATTTTAGTTCGCAGATAAAAATAAAATCGGATGGAAAAGTAACCAATTCTGATTCAATAATTACAATTAAATCAGCCTCCGAAGCCATTATTTATGTTTCAATTGCTACCAGTTTTAATGGTTTTGATAAATATCGGTTAACTATAGGGAAACCGTATAAAACCATGGCTTACAATAAGTTGGAAAAATCATACATTAAAAAATACTTTGAACTAAAAACGGCTCATATCAATGATTATCAACATTTTTTTAATCGGGTTCA
>JBBQMQ010000009.1:0-23711 GCA_038329115.1 Bacteroidales bacterium | reverse complement strand
TACAAAGTCAGGAAATCCTGTTATAACTGTTATTGCTGTCCCCAATGACAATACTCCAATCGTTTGCACCTGCTGAGAGAATTGGTTTGGGAACAGCAATAACAGTTATAACAGGATTTCCTGACTTTGTAATAGTACTGTTGTTTTTGTCGGAAGCGGTTGAAATTGAATATGAAAACGTTGCAGTTGGTTTAACTGAAAACTCATATTTTGTTGTATTTATTCCGGTTTTAGTTACAGGAGTACTGGTGTGGTCATTGTATGTAAAACTAAATGGAGCAATTCCGCCAAAATTTACTGTCAGCGTTGCCGATTGGCCAGCATATATTTTATTTACTCCACTTATTGTTGCTGTTGGGGTTAACACATTGAATACAGCCGAACCGTCGACTGAAATAGGTCCATTTGCATCCGAACTTGCAGTAAGTGTATATGTAACTGTTGAAGTCGGAGCAACTTCATAAGCAAAATTACGATTTGTTATATTGTTAATTACCACAGGAGTTGATCCATTTGTATAAGTAATACTAAAAGGAGCCACGGCTGTAGGTGGGAAATACACATGTACAGAATCTTTTTCGCCTATATAAATTTCCCTACCACCTTGTAGTACAGTAACCGGCTTTTCGTCATAACAAAAAAGTTTGGGAGCGCTAACTGGTCCATAAGCAGCTGTACGCATTAACAAAGAAGTAGTGCCGTTAGCTATTGCATCAGAAGTAATAAAAAAGTAAATACTATCATTACCATTAATATATTGGTTTACAAAGTTGGTAACATCTATTTTTACGAAAGTATCTTTGTCAGTTTTCTTTACTGTAATTACCCCCATTTTCTGTCCATCTTTCGTGTCCAGCACTTTAGGATATGTTCCTCCAACCACAAAACCATCTCCGGCAGGAGTATCGGTTGATAAATTGAAAAATCGTGTGTAGCTTGTAGGTAAAGTTGGTTTCCTTTTCATAGCATATATAGCAATTGGAAAATCTCCAACGCCAGTAGCAAAATAATCATCAGAATTGCCCGATTGATAAACCAACAAACCAAGTTCTATTTTTTCACGCATTGATGTGATTTTCTTCATATCAAACCCAACAACTCCATATCGGAAATAGGAGGCTTTTGAAGTAATTCGAATGGTAGCACCCGCAGAATTATCTGTTGCTTTTGAGTTCATGTCGAGGTAAGTTGAGATGTGGGCTTTCAGTGTGTCTTTTGGAATAGACGATATGGCCATAACAGATGTAGTCAGGGCTAAAAGCACGGCAAATAATAGTAGTTTTTTCATGGTTCTATATTTATTTGAATTATTTTTAATATCCGGGATTGTTTTCTTTAATTGAAGTATTGGCATCTATTTCTGATTGAGGTATTGGCCAAAGATAGTTTCTCATGTAAAATTTACGATTGGACTCTACCGGATAAGTAGAATAAACACCTCCTACAAAACTTTCCGGATCGTATCCGAGTGCTTTACCTTCGTTTTCATTCATTACTTCTTCGGCAATGCGCCAACGGCGTATATCAAACAATCGGCTATTTTCAAAAGCAAGCTCTACTCGTCTTTCACGTCGAAGAATTTCACGCAAATCATCACGGCTTGGCAATGCAATAATATTTTCAATATTGGGCAAACCTGCACGCATTCTGACATCATCAATCAATTTAATGGCTTTTCGTTTTTCGGTATCAACACCGTAAAGACTATCATCTTCAACAATTGACTCTGCTTGCATAAGTTTAGCATCGGCATAACGAAAAACAATTATGTTGAGTGCTGATCTTTTTCCGGTATTAGTTACATCTGTCAATACAAGATATTTTCGTACTTTCAGACAAGAATTGTAATAATTTTTGTCGGAAGCTTTTGGTGTATATATTGAAGTGCCATAACTATCACCTGGTCGGGTCAGTGTTACAATCATGCGCTTATCCCTATTAGAAAAAAATTTCGAAAAAACTGTTCGCTCAGGGTCAACCTTTAACCCTCTGAGATCGTAAAAATCTTCGGCCAACGATGTTGTTGGAACATAACCTCCCGTCCAATTCTTGATATATTCGTAAAAACCATATGAAGTATTCGTTCTGTTTGGATCGGAGTATTGAATATCAAAAATCACTTCGGCATTGTTCTCTTTTGCTGGGTCAAAAATATCAGCATAATTTGCCATTAAAGAATACTCCGCAAGGCCACTTAGTAAATTTAACACCTTATTGGCTTCTTTGTAATGTCCTGTGAACAACAATATCCTGGCTTTAAGAAACAATGCTGCACCTTTGGTTGCCCTCCCTTTCCCATTTAATATTGGCTTAGGTTCAAGTTTATCAATAGCTAAATTCAAATCGTTTAAAATAAACTTAAGTGTTGAATCGGCTGTTGCACGAGGTAGTGAATAGTCGATGATATTATCATAAGGCCGATCAAGCAAGGGAACACCCCCATAATTCAGTAATAAATCTGTATAAAAATAAGCACGGAGGAAATGAGCTTCGCCTAAGAAACGTACTTTATCAACGTCAGCGATAATCATTTCAGTACGATTATACAGGTTATCCAATACTAAGTTAGCGCGTGTGATTCCTTTGTAATCGTCTCTCCATTTTTTTTCAACAAAACCAGTGCTTGCATTCAAAGTTCCACGGGAGAAATCAAGCCACTCGGAGCCTGATGCTGAACTATATACACAATTATCAGTCATTACTTCTGAATTAAGTATAAAATCGGCACCACCTTTCAGAACTAAAACCTGATAAACTCCATTCAGGGCTTTATCAACTTCTGCTGCATTAGAGTAGAAGTTTTCAGGGGCTAAACTATCAATTGGTTTGAGATTGAGAAAATCATCGCAGGCTGTCAAAAAGACAGAACAAAGCGCAAAGAAAATTATTTTTTTCATAACAAGTATACGTGTGTTGTTAGAAGATAACATTAAAACCTAAAGAATAAATACGTGCCTGGGGATGAAAATCGGAACTTACTACATTTCCCAATTTCTCAGGGTCAAAAGACCTTGCTTTACTCCATAAAAATGCATTTTGAACTGAGACTGATAGTTTTAGTTTTTGAAGTTTTAATTTGGAAATAAGCCGTTTATCAAAATCGTAACTCAATTCAATATTTTTCATTCGTAAGTATGATGCATCCGAAATATAATAATCCGATACGATTTTCTGTTTTGTTTTATCAACATAAACACGCTGGTATGTATCACTCGGATTTTCAAAAGTCCACCGGTTTGTTAACCAGGTGTCAAGCAGCGGAGCGCTATTATAAAACGGAGATACCAGATATCCGCCAGTGTATGTATCAACGCCTTCAACTCCCTGAAAAAAGCAATTGACACTAATGCTTTTCCAACTCGCTGAGAAATTAAAAGAATAAATTAAATCGGGCATTTGCTTTCCAATAATGGCACGATCCTGATCATTAATAATCCCATCATTTTTAATATCTTTGAATTTCAAATCGCCAGGGCGTGGTGCTTCGGATTGGCTTGCAATTCCAGTTTTGGGTAAATACTGACGTTGACCGTGAGGAATTGTAGGGTCACTGTTATTTTGCCAGGTAAAGTCATCGACCTGGAAAATACGATCTATCTGATAACCATAATAACACCCATAAGGATTTCCTACCTTTGTGATAATCATATTATAACCATCAAACATACTGCTCGACACTTCGTTAAAAACATAATCTTGTGTAGTATTTTTCAGTTTCAACAACTCATTTTTAACACCTGAAATATTTCCGCCAACGGAATACGAAAAGTCTTTACCTATTTTATCATTGTAGTTCAAGCTAAGCTCCCAACCTTTATTGCTCATTTCGCCGATATTCTGATAAGGCAGTACATCCGCACCTACCAAATGGGTAACCTGCACTTTTGCCAGGATATCATAGGTGTTTTTTAAATAATACTCAGCTGTAATATTCAGTTTGGAGAAAAACGTCATATCCAATCCTATATTTAATTGAGCCGTTTTTTCCCATGTAGTATTTTTATCAGCAAATGAATATAAGCGCAATGCGTTGTATACCTGATTCTGGAAACTATAATTCTGATCACTTTTTAATTGATTATAGCCTGCGTAATTTGTATAAATATTTTCATTACCCAAAATTCCATACGATGTACGAAGTTTAAGATTTGAAATAATATTTTTGGCGGGTTTAAAAAACTGTTCTTCACTAATTCGCCATCCAGCAGATGCTGAAGGAAACATACCCCAACGATTACCTTGTAAAAACCGGGATGAACCATCATATCGAATATTCGCCTCAAAAAGATAACGATCTTTATAATTGTAGTTCATACGGCCAAAATAGGATAGTGACCTCCTTTGAGTTTTAGTTCCTAATGGATTTTGCGGATTCTCACCAAAATCAAGTATGGGCACATTTGTTACAAATCCGCTTACAGTTGAACTAATCATATTATTGCTCTGATCCTCAAGAGAAAAGCCAAGCAGCAAATTAAGTTTATGATTTCTCTGTATAGTTTTCTCCCATTTGCCTATTGCCTGAAAGTTTTGAAAAAAGGTTTCAGCCCGTTGTTCATTTAGTTCTGCTCGATTTGACGAAATAGTTCCACCAGCAGCTTCGTTAATATCACTCTGCATTAAGGCCACAGGAATAAAGCGTGACATCGAGGTTGAAAGATAATAAAAACCATAATTTGCTTCAAAAATCAGTCCTTTCGTCGGTTCATAAGAAAGAACATAATTGTTATTAATACGATTCTTAATCGTGTTTCTCCCTCCACCCTGTTCTTTGTATCCGATATAATTTGCATAACCGCTATAAACGATTCCATCAGGTGTCATTTTGCTGATGTAACTATGAAGATCATTCGGATCGGCACCAGTTACGTATGGAGCAAATGGTGGTGCGCTGTTTATACGATTCAAGACTGAACCGCTTTC
Organism: Bacteroidales bacterium; assembly: GCA_038329115.1. Lineage (GTDB taxonomy): Bacteria > Bacteroidota > Bacteroidia > Bacteroidales > Paludibacteraceae > Paludibacter. The sequence goes on along the minus strand of JBBQMQ010000009.1, from coordinate 18,788 downwards.
ACTTGTATTATCTTCTGTACTCTCACGATAACCTGAAAGGTGAATTTCAAGCTTTATTTTTTTATCATTACTTGTTGCACCAATGTTTGAACGGTAATTAAACCTATTATAGCCTGTACCATACAACATACCTTTTTGATCAAGAATATTGAAAGATGTATTTGTAGTCAGATTGCCCGAACTTAGCATAAGGTTAAGATTATACTTATCCATTGGAGCTGTTTTGAAATAAACATCATACCAGTTTAAAGACGCTTTTGTGCCCGCATCGTAGGCCGCATTTTCTGAAGTTAAATTCCAGCGTGTGGCTTCACCATTGTTAATATTGGCTTCATTCCATAAAGCCAGGTAATCTTTTGCACCAATAATTGATGGAGTCCGTGTTGGTTCCTGCAATGATTTCATGGCTGAGAAATCAACCTGAAAAGTTTCTCCTTTTCCTCTTTTGGTAGTAATCAGAATCACTCCGGAGGCAGCTTTATTTCCATAAATTGCAGCTGAAGAAGCATCTTTCATAACAGTCATGCTCTGAATATCTTTAGGGTCAACATCGTTAATGTCGCCTTCCATTCCATCTATAATCACCAAAGGACTATTGTTATTTTCCATAGAAGAAATTCCTCGAATACGAATCTGCGCCTGATCGGCACCTGCCTGACCGGATTGTTGAACTACCATCACACCTGCCACCTGGCCTTGTAATGCCATACTTGAATTTGTAAGCGCACGGCCATCAAAACTTTTCACATTTACATTTTCAATTGCGCCGGTTAAGTTCTCTTTTCGTTGTGTTCCATATCCTACAGCTACAACTTCCTGTAGATTAACCATATCACCTTGAAGTGTGATTTTAAAATTGGTTTTACCGGCAATTGCTACGCGCATCGATTTGTAACCAATATAGGAAACTTTAAATTCTTTAACCGCGGAGGATACTGATAGTGTGAAACTCCCATCTAAATTCGTTACAGTACCTTTACTATCTGCCAAAATAGAAACACCAATCAATGCTTCGCCATTCTCATCCAGCACTTTACCGCTGATGGTAACCGAATTCTGAGCAGCAGCTTGCCACGAAATAAAAAGAATTAATATTGGCAGTAAAAAAGATTTAATGGAATTGTTCATATTTATTACGGTATTTATAAAGTCTAAAAAAACTTAGTTATGATTTTTTAATAATTTTAGAATGGTATATTTGATTTTTTGAATCGCGAATAATAACTTGATATATACCAGAAGGTATGGCAGTTGTGTTTACATGAAATTGATTATGAAGTTGAATCAATTTTTTTCCTGTAAAATCGAACAGACAAATCTCAAATGGAGAATTGGCTCCGTTAACCTCAAAATAATTATCAATAATTGTAGGATAAACAGAGATATTGAAATTGTTATTTATTTGCAAATTAGCTGTTTGAGTTTGTTCAGTGATAGCAATATAGGGATGTTTTGAAATATCAGAATCTTCTTTTGATGCAATATAAATTGATGCAACATCTTCACCTTTGCAATATTCCACTTTAAAGTTCAAGTCTCCTGAATAACCTGATCTGATAAATTTGGTAATGTCAAGTGAAATAAAGCCCGGAACAGGAGTTAAGTATGATACAGCCACAGTATCAATGATTTGTATGTTGGTCATACCCGGCTGATTGTTCCACGTTATTAAAGATTCTTGCCAGGTACCAGAAAATGCAGTTGCTTTTATCAGTGTGGTCAGGTATGGTGTGTCCAATCGGGATGTTCCGTTTACCCAAAGTTTGATGAATGCGCGTTGTTTCTCCGATAACGTTATTGAAGGTATATTGAACGTGAAATAAAGATCGCGACGATAGGTTGAACTCCCTTTAAGTTCCATCTGAGCCTCGGAGCCATAATTACTTGTGGCTAATGTTTTATACGTTTGAGCATCTTTAATTGAACCAAAAGCCTGCTTCGTTTCATAGCCATCCAAAATAACCACTTTGGCATCGCCCGTCACATCACCATCTGTACTTGTTGCATCTTTCATCGATAATAACTTATATCGCGATGTATTTTCTGGTTGTACCTTTAGTAAGTAGGGTGAAGTTTCGATACCGGAAGCATTATGTATATTTCCATTTTCCGAATAAGAGATTTCCCATGGGGCTGATCCGGTAAAGTCTATTGGAAGTATGGCACCATCAGCTTTATTTACGCTTGTCCACCCACTCATAGTTGCAGTTGGCTTTAACCGTTCATATTTGAATATTGAGGATGTAGTTGTTCCATTATTAACACTGTATTGAATACTTGAAGCAGTGTTAATATCCACTGAAAATTCAAATGGATAGGCTGTGTCAGAGATTTGCTGCCAGGCACCTCCATTAATCGAATAATTAAGCTTCACATTGGTATATGTTCCTTTGGCGTCAGTAGAAAATACAAACAAGCGCGATAAAGAATCGGAAGGATTTATAAGTATAGACCGGCAATTACCGACAGGAATGTTCGATTCATAATAGTTATTCCATTTGTTTTTAGTTGAATTTTTAGCAAGTTTCTGTTGAAATAAAGTCTTTATCGCCACATCAGCAATTGCAATTGCCGTTACCCCGTTTGGTTCTACGCTCACATCAAATTGATTCCCGCCAATTGTTCCACTTTGTCCCTGAACATTTTGCTTCCATTGGGTAAAGCTTTTTCCACTCAAATTTATAAGTGCTGAATTAACAGTTACTGTTGTGTTAACTTGCTTGCCGGATTGATTTGTAAAGACAATATAGAATTTGCCATTACCATAGGCAGTAATGTAATTTAACTGTTCGTTTGCAGTTTGAAGTATATCTTTAGGCATCCAAAGGGTAAGGTTTTCATCTCCATAGAACTTGCCGCCTTTCATATACACCTGATTTTGCATTTGGACAATGTTCTGGACATACTGTCCCGGAAAATCCACTTGTTCTAACGTCCGAGCTGCAACATCGCTAACCAAATAATCGAACATTAAATTGATTTGTGTCCATACATGGCTGTAATGCATCGAAGTGCTTGTAAGTTGTGCCAATGTGCGTAATGGAAAATTTGGTTTCTCGTAAACCGTTGTCCTGTCGGTATTTATATGGTAACCCGGGAAGTTTGTATAACGTCCGATAACTTCCGCCTTCCCTAAATCCATTAAAAATGTGTCTTTCGTTAAGCTCCCAATTCTGAGAAGGTATCCAGCAAAGTTGGCTGTAAAAATGGCCCGGTGTCCGCTTGTTGAAGTTCCTCCGGCTTCGCAATGGAGCCCCATTTCGGATAAACGCCATGTTGGCGCTTTTTCTTCAGGAATTGAGATATTGCCGGTACCACGATAATGAGGCGCAATGTTTCCGACATTACACAATACACTATCGCCGGGGATTACTTTGGGTGACATCCAAATATGGTATGCATAAATCCGGGCTGCATTTCGGGCTGCTTGCAAGTACGTTTCGTTACCTGTAGTTTTATAAATCTCAAATAATTCCACAAATTTTGGTGCAATTGATGTCCAAAAGCTATTTTCCTGATGATTGATGTATAAAAAATCAGTTGGTTTTACAGTGATTTCCTCTGCAATATATTTGTCTACTCCTGTGACAAGGTCTGTCAATGCGCTTGGCTGTTGGGTAGCCCTGTACAGAGAGAAATTTTCTTTCAGGCTTATTTCATTTGAAATAAGTGAACCTTTTTTATTGGCATTTGCAAGTGTGAGCATTGCGCCCATTTGTTTATTTGTGATATTATAAAAAGATAACATCTCGGAATAATTCATACATGGGCTGCCCAAAGTATTTGTGGCAGCTTGACCTCCTGCTCCACTAGTATCTTCAGGTGAATACATGGTATTTTCGCGCGAAAGCATAAATTCAAGTACTGGCAAAGCGCGTTTATTATAAATATCCTCTCTGTCTGTAATAAATGCAGTAGCGTACATCGGCAAAGCAGAAGTGTTTTTTACTGAATTTGGCACATCCGTATCGTAACTGCATCCTTTCATATCTTCTTTAAAAACACCCCATTGGGTTGACATACCATAATCTATCATCCTATGCATGGTTTTATTCAACGATCCCAAATCGTTATTCCGGAAATTTCCAAAACCAAATTGACGACGCGCTACATCTTCGTAAGCAGTTGTTATACTGCCCATTGTTACATACGGCCGGAACTTAAAATTCTGTGTTGAATTGACAGCCAGATACGAATCGCTATTCCCAATTATTGGTGCCCACACCATTGGTTTAAGTTCTTTACCCACACCCGATTTGTTTCTGATAGCCACACCAAACGGACTACGACCCAGCGTACAAGGAAGCGGACTAAACGGAAATTCGGCAGGATCAGCAAAAACGCCGTAAGTAATGCTGCCTATTGTCAGAAATGTTCCTGGCAAAGTGCTCAGAAAAGCAGGTGTTAAATAGGAAGATGCCGGAACCCGTAATCCGGTAAAAGGCAATGGCTGAAAAAGTTCTTTTATTTCGGTTCTATCCAGCTCAGGTGCGCCATAATAACCTACCGAAAAATAACCGGCTACTAATGCTTTTAGCGTTGATTCAATAACAGGTTCTTCATTGCCATTAGGAAGGTAAATCCTTGCAGTAAGTGTGTAAGAAGCATTATCCTGATAAACAAGTGTGATTATACCATTACTTTCTGTAATAGTCGTAGGGGTTCCACGTACTGTAAACCCACCGGCGTTGGCTGAGAATAAATCATTTGTTCCACCAAAAGAAACTGTTTTATAGTTGAAATTTTGAGAGATTAATGCCATTGCAATAGTCGGTTTTGTAGACTTATATATGACATTAAAGTTTGGCGTAAAAGTCCTGACTACATTGCTTTTTATCTCTTTTACATCAAATGTGTTATTTGTGGTGTTATAAACAAGTTCATATCGGGAATTTGTCAATTTAATACTTGTGCCTGAATTATCAACGACATCAAATTTTGCTGAACCAGTTACCAGAATAGGACCATTCGCATCCGAACTTGCAGTAATTGTATAAGTAACTGATATTGTTGGAGCAACTTCAAAAGCAAAATTACGTCGGGTAATATTATTGATCGTGACCGGAGTAGTGCCATCAGTGTAGGTTACACTAAACGGAGCAGTTGCGGTAGGAGGAAAATTGACATAAACCGAATCCTTTTCTCCTAAATTCAAACTCTTACCACCTGTCATTTCAGTTGTACGTTTTTCATCATATAAAAACAAGCGTGGTGAACTTGCCACATCATAGTTTTTTGAACGAATCCACAACGAAATCGTACCATTTGTAGTTGCATCGGAAGTTAAAAAAAAGTAAATACTGTCAGATCCATTTATATTATTGTTTACAAAATCAGTAACATCTAATTTTACAAATGTGTCTTTATCTGTCTTATTTACGACTATTGTTCCAATCTTTTGTCCATCGTTTGCCGAAAGTGATTTTGGATATGAACCGGTTACAGCAAATCCATCGCCTGCAGGATTATCAGTTGCCAAATTAAAAAAACTGTTGTAAGTTACAGGAATCGTCGGTTTACGTTTCATTGCGTAAATTGCAAGTGGAAAATCTCCGACTCCGCTCAAAAAATAGTCATCCGAAGTTGACTGGTACACCGTAAAACCAATTTCGACTTTTTCTCTAACTACAGAAATGTCTTTCATGTCAAAACCAACAATTCCATACCGAAAATAAGATGCTTTTGAGGCAATACGAATTGCTGGTCCGGCTGCATAATCTGTTGCCTTCGAATTCATATCAATATATGATGTGAAATGAGCTTTAAGGGTATCTTTTGGTACAGTTGATACTGCTAAAATTGAATTTATAGCGATAAAAATCATTACCAAAAATAAAGTTATTTTTTTCATGGTGTCAATTAGCGAAAATAACAAAATAGGATTTTTCTTTGATTTAAGCACGATTTGTAGCGTAGGGATCGGTATTGAAATGCTCAGGCGACAGATTGTTTTTTGATTCATCAGGACCATAAGGTGGAATTGATTCAAGTGCAAGCGAAATTTCATTGTCGAGCAAAATTAGTTCAATGACTGGTTGACTATAAATTCGTTTTGATATATTATCTTTCGTGTTTTTCATGATAGTAGTATTGGATTTTTCAGTTATAAAGCTTAACACCTAAAGATATTTTAATGTATAACAATCCTTTTTGTTACACTTTTCCCGGCATTCTTTACAGTTACCAGATAAATACCCGAAGCAAATTTAGTTTTTAATTTGGTATATGACGAATTTATTTTGTCAAAAAATAATTGAGAACCAACTATGGTGTGAACTGTAACAAAACTTTCACCGGATATCACATTTAAACAATTGACAATTATCTCATTATTAAACTCATAAATTAAAATTCCGCTATCATTGTTGTTCCTGAAATCAGTTGTAATTGATGGCGCCTTTACAAGAATACTAAAACGATTGGTAGAATTAACTATGTCGGACGTGAAGGTATACGAACTACCACCGGTCAGTTCATAATTGGTATTAGTCTGCAAATCTTTGATATAAACCTGTGTGCCGGCTTCAAAGTTGCTGATTTCTGAAGCTTTTAACGTGAAGGTATTCGACTCCCCTGTTCTGAAACCAAGTGGAATATCATGTGTTGAATTCACATCATTCAATCCATTGATAACCAATTGTTCCGTACCTGCCAAGGTGTAAATTTCGGGTATGGAAGCGCTGTTATTGCTCATTTTGGGTGAATCGAAACGATCGTAATCATTTGATGCATCCGTATTGAAATAAACTATAGCTTCATCTGAGTTTGTAGCATTTGAAACCTGAAGTCGTAACAATTGTAAACCAGTTTGCTTTGGTGCTTTAAACTTGTTTCCACTTACATCAAAATGGTCGCGCATATCGTTTGTTACCTTATAGTCAATGTTATTTGAATTTGCCCTTACCCAATAAGCCTGCATCGGTGGAATGTACTTACTAATGCTTGTAGTTGTGTTTTCAGCAACAATTATCGGACTTGAAGGTGTAGCAAGGTTTACCGTTGCAAAAGTATAAGCTCCACCAGCTTCCACCGTTTTTTTGGTTCTGAACCAGAGTGTAGGCAAAATACCTGTATTCGCTGCTATCACTTTCGACCAATCGAGATACGATGGATAGGGGTTACCGACCAGATTGAAACCTGCTTGTGATGTTCCGCTGCGGTAAAGTTTTATAGTTACATCGCCGGAATTAGTTGTTCCGCTAAAGCTAATGTTACCTGTAGAACCAAGTCCTTCGGTAGCATTAGCCACCTGAATATAACCTTTACCTGCTATAAGCTTACCTGCATCAACATTACCTGCAGTTACATTTTCCCAGGTTTTTGTACTTTCGTTGAATTCAACCACGCGTACACCATTATTCAAAACTGTATAATCAGCAGCTGTAATGGGTGAACTCATATACCAGTTACGACCTTGTTCAACATATTGTTCTACCTTCGCATTTAAAGTTGGGATACTATAACTATCCACCAAAGTAGCTGTGCCATCTGTACTACTTTGTAAAGTGACAGGACCGGTTAATGACATGTTGTTATTGATTGTTAGTTTCGCTCCGGGATTTACAATAATTGAGTGAACCGAAACTGAATTATCCACAGTTAATTTCTTACCTGCCTGAACCGTTATATCTGTTACTGCTAATAAAGCAGAATTTCCTAAATAATCATCTGCTGCAACCACATTGCGGGTTAGGGCAGTAATTTCACCTGTTGCACTTCCGTTTTCCAGACTGTAGTTTGAAGCCAGACCAATACCATTATGTAGTGTATAAACTACTGTTGTACCTGCATAACTTCCTATATTGGCACTTGAATAATTATTTGCAACAGCAGTTGCAGTAATATCTCCGACATTTACTAATCCGGAAAGTGAACCTGTAGTAACCGTTCCGGCTGTTGTTGTTCCATCGTATTCTTTTGAAGCAATACTTGGATCGCCAATGGTTAATGTTTTTGCAGAAACCACATTGCCACTGGCAGCAGTAACAATATTAATTGTAGTAGCCCACGTACTTGTTAATACAATATTTTGGGAATTATACGAACCTGAAACAGCTGCATTGGCTTTCAGACGAACACTCAAAGTTCCGCTTGCACTATTGCCTGATTTTGTAAAAGTGGCAGTACCTGCATACGCTGTTCCATCGCTCGAAACTTCGAAACCTGCAGGGGCAGTTGCAATTATATCAGCGCCTAAATTACTTCCCGAAACTGCAAATGTTTGTGCAGACGAAGCCGTACCATAAGTAGTTGTAAATGCAGTGGCAGTAGCAGCACCGGAAATTATAGGCGTTAATAGTGTTGTAACGGTTTGCGTGGCAGACATAACAAAACTAATACCCGTTGCATTTGATCCATATACCCAATAATAATAGATGGTATTAGCATTTAAACCAGTAATAGCAACACTAGAACTGGTACTCGGAATATCCAGTACATATACATAAGTTGGTCCGGTAGAACTTGTAGAATATTTAACTCTATAGGTAAAAGGTGCTGTACCACTGTTAAGAGCTGTCCAATTGGCAGTAAAACCGGTTGCTGTAATGGCACTTGCAGCCGCTGAGGTTACTGTTCCTGGCTTTGTTAATAAGCTCTGAATTGCCGACCAATCTCCAGAAACTATTCCACTTACTACTTTTACACGGTAATAATAGTTAGTATTTCCAGTTAAGCCGCTTATAGCTTTAATTAATGTGCCGCTTGCAACAGAAGTGGTTGTTGTACCCGACGATAAATCTGAAACTGTGCCATACTCAACCGTATAAGTGTATGAAGCTGGAACTTGAGTAGGAGCCTGCCAAGTGGCATTAAAAGTAGTAGCACCTACACTCGTTGCAGCTGTGGATATTGGTGCAGCATATAATGTTGTAAACGTGACTTCATTGCCATAGGTTGTTACAGCTCCACTCGTAGCATAAGCTTTCACATAATAAGTTGTATTGGGCGTTAATGATGTCAAATTTGATGTAAAAGCTCCTGTTGCAGATGCTGCACCATTTTCTGATTTAAAATTAGCTATAGTTGGATTGGTACTTGTATTCCAACACAATCCATATTGCGTGGGATTTGGAGATCCAAGATAGACTATATTGCCATTACCAACGGCAGTACTTGCAGTTATACCTGTAACAACTTGTGTAGTTAACGTTAATGGAAGGTCATAAATAATAAGTTCAGGAATATAGGTTGACCCCAGATGAGTACTTAAATAATTTAGTGAATAAAAAGACAAGTAATAGCCTCCGGCAAAGCCTAATTCAGGTACCTGAAGGCTAAAGTTTGCATACGTTTTTCCGGCGGTCTTCTGTGCTTTTACATAATTGGTAACATCCCATTCTACATTCGTTTCATCGGTTTTATCTGCTGCGCCAAAAAACCTTGAACGTAAATAGGTATAATTTACGGCACCTGCAGCAGGCATTGTGTTCCAGGTCAATGTATTTACATCCGTAGCATCGTCCAAATTGTTAATACCTTTTAAATCTACAACAAAAGTATTAGTACCTGTATCAGCAGACTTTACCTTAGTCTTGATGGTTACTTTTTTGTTATCGTCTATTGCTGATGATAGTATATTAAAGCGGAGGTTGGCATTAATATATAGTTTTGTTCCTCCGTTATAATAGTTCGCTATTAGTTTTTCGTTATCGTAGGCACTAGTTGGATACTCACTATCAACATATCCATCTTGAACAACTGCTGTTCTGCTTTTTTCGATAATACCTGCAGGCATTGCAGGAGTCATAATTAAAGTTGGTGCATATTGAGGAAAAGACGTAACTTCAGAGGCATAAATATCAAAGCGTAAAACAGCACCTCGTGCTTTTAATGCAATTTTAATCTTTTTATTAGATCCACTTGTAAGTGCTACAGTATTTACTAAATTTTTTATATCAAATCTTCGCCAACCAGGACCATTGCTTAAAGGAAGTGAGGTAATTGGAGTCGATGCCAGTGTGTAAGCAGCATTAAAATTTGTCCAAGTTATGGTGTTTGTAATTGTTCCTGCTGTTACTTCAAACACATCAATATCATCATTGCCTGTGGTTCCAGAATTTCCAGAAACATATAGACAAAGTTCAGCCTTGCTAACTTGCTCGCTAAAATCAGCTATGTCAAATTCCATAAATGTAATACGTTTATAAGTATCTTGATTTTTTATAACTAAAGTTGTGGCAGCACCATTCGGAGTACCTGGTACATTTTGGTCAATATACGTATCCACAGTCGGAGTAAACCGTTGCGCAAAAAGCGAAGTCGTTAATGCTGTGATAAGCAATAAAATGGCGAGGGTAATAGTTGATTTTTTCATGATAGTCGATTGAGTGATTAACATGTTTATTTTAAAGGATTTAATTCAGTTAAAAGAATAAATTCTTCTTAGATTCCATGTAAAATTAGTGCAAAGCTGAGCGGAAAGATGTTAAACATTGAAAAATCACTGTAAACGTTTCCAGTAAAAATAATTCTTTAATAAAACTGTTATTTTACCTTGACTATCAGCGGATTAAATTTCAACAACCTAAAAGGAAGTTTTGCTTATTTACTAAGTAAAACTTTTCCGAGGCTTTTAGTGCTTCCTTGAAGCTCTTTTACAAAAATTTCAGCTTCAAAATTGGTGGCATTCATACCAACCGGAACAGTAAATTCAAAAGGGTAAATAGCATCAACAATTGATACGCCATTACTAACTAAAGTTACTGAGCTAAGTTTGGTATCATCTTCTGTCAGATAAATATAAGCGGTTTTTGAAGAATTCCCGAAATTCAACAGCATTGCACGCACTTTACCATCTTTCGATTCGTAAAAGTCATTTTTCCAAGCTTCAGATTTTGCTAATATGTTTTGCTGGAAGTTCACTTTCGCTTCTACTCCTTCAATTATAATTGCTGTGATTCCATTTGCTGAAACCTGTATGTTCAGCTTTCCGTTTTGCATTTCACCGATTTGTTCGGTTTGATTATCTGCAATAATCCGCACCCTGTATTTTTTATCACGGATCAGGTTTATTTTTTCGGTATTCAATTCAACAGTTGACGAAACGTTTTTGGCGCTCTGATTACAAAATGCAATCATCAATTTATTGTCGGCCCGTGCACTGACATAATTCAATTCTAACGAACTGGTATTTAATAGATTTCCCGGCATCCATAGTTGCGCTTTCTCACCATAAAAAATTCCTTCTTTTGAACCGTAAAACTTGCTTTGCAAATAAGCGTAACCTTCAATAAAATCAGTTGGAAAATCTATTTTTTGTGCAGAACGAGCCCATGCATCCGTCACCAGATAATCGAGCAACAGGGTAGCACTCGGCATAATGTGATTGTAATGGAATGAATTCACACTTAAATCTTTATGATCGTGCAACGGATAATTTTCCTTTTCATAAATGGTGGTGCGGGCAGTATTGATATGATAACCGGGAAAATTACGATACCTGCCAATAATTGACGCTTTAGCCACATCGCGCAAAAAATTATCTTTAGTGAAATAAGCTATCCGAAGCATCCACGATGCATAATTCGACATAAATATGGCCCTGTGACCAGAACAGGTTCCTGATGATTCCGGGGTAAGACCAATTTCAGATAAACGCCATGCCGGCACTTTTTCTTCGGGTGAATACATTTGATGATGGCCTTTGCTTTTCAGATACCAGTAGATGGGTGCTTTTCCATCTTTATTCACCACAATACTATCAGCCGGAATAGCCGGACTCATCCAGGTAAACATGGTATAATGCCTTGCACCTTCATGGGCTGCATCTAAATATTTTTGGTTTTTGGTAACTTCATACAGTTCAAATAAGTCAATCCAATTGGGAGTATATCCTGTCCAGAAAAAAAATGAACCGCTATATGGATCATTAAAATCTACAGGAGTTTTTGCAATTCTTTTATCAAGATACAAATTTGCACCGGCTTCAGCTTTTTCGAGCCATTTCTTATCATCGGTTGCCTTATACAGCCACAAAGCATTTTGCCATGTATTGCCTTTTTCTTTTACTTCAAGATTTCGTACTCGTTTTTTATTAAACTCATTTTCTGCCATTCGTGTCAAGAATGGCATATTTTTGCCGGCAATATTGTATAAACTTGTCAATTCGCTGACAGGGGCAATTGGCCCCATCATTTTTCGGGAAGGTGATTGAATTTTCTGAGTTGAATCCAAACAGAACAGAAACTTTTCACGCGACAACATAAATTCAATGAGCGGATAGGCACGTTTATCAAACATATCTTTTCTGTCGGTTACAATCGCCAATTCCAACGGATTCAGGCTTGAAACATTTTTAACTGCCCCCGGAACATCTGTTGCGTAAGCACAGCCTTTTTGATCATCAATAAACCAACTATATTTAGTCAATGAATAATCCACAATGTTTTCAAAAGTCTTGTTCAATGAGCAAAGGTCATTTTTTCGATAATCTTTAAATCCAAACATGTTGCGGGCAACTTCTTCATAAGCCAAAGACACATCTTTCTTTGAAACATACAACAATGAGCTGAAAGTAAAAGCTATACCAACTTCCATCAAAGATTCTGCACCACCATAAACTGGAGCAATAATCATAGGCGAAGCATCACCTGTTTCGGTTCGCAAAACCACCGCAAAACGACTATTCTCAAGCATCGGAAGTGGGTTAAACGGAAACTCCGCCGGGTTGGCAACCACGCCCAACGTAAATCCGTTACTTTGAACAAAAGTAGTGGGAACCGGACACTGGAAAGCAGCAGTAATATAGCTCATATCCGGAAATCGCATTTCCTGCCAAATCATTGGTTGCCAAATTTCCGAAGCATCTGCCACTTTGATTTTTGGAGCACCAACATATACCACTGAGAAATAGCCCTTTATTTTGGGAGTCAATTGAAAAGTCAATTCAGGAGTTCCAAACTTCGACGTTTTTTTTATCGTTGCATTGAATTCAAACTTTTCATTCTTTTCATACTTAAATTCAATATTTCCTTTTTTGCTGCGGGTTGATATCGGTTGTATGAAAATTTTATTCTTGAGTGAGAAAAAATCTGCTGTTCGTTGTTTGGTACTCCCTTCCAATATCCTGTCATCGAAACCATCACCAGCCTGTTCAACCTTGCGTTTTACTTGCTTAACTTCCTTATTCTCAAAATCGCCTTCCCAGGTAATCACATTGTACTGAACTTTTTTAATTGATGATGGACGAAGCGCCATTTTCGGGTTAACCGCCGAGTAATAAACGTAAAAATCGCCTGTAAATGTCCATTTATTATTATCAACTTTGTATGTAAAATAATTATTCGACTGGCTTGCAAAGAGTAAGTTGAATGACAAACTAATGCCAAATATTACAGACAATATTCTTTTATTATTCATGGATGGTGGTGTGATTTATTTCGTGGTTATAATCTGTTGGAATATACTTTATTTATTGAATATGAATGCCAAAGAGTGAGGCAGGAATTTTTTCTGAGGAGTTCGAAACCCCGATAATTAATTTGCTTGTCAACACTTCTTTGTCAAAATTGAATTCAATACGAGTCTGGTGATTGGATGTTTTCTGAGCCAGCAGTGTGTTGTTTTCATCGTATATTGAAAGTTCATCAACACAGAATGGCATCCGATTGTCATAATGTCCCCATTGAACCGATTCCATTGGATGATCGAAGTCTGAATCGGCGAAAATAGTGACTTTTTGAATAGGAACAGTTTTCTCCCAATTAATAAAAACTCTAGCATCCTTATCGTCAAAACCTGCAACCCAGGCATTAGGTTTTTCGACAGACCGATTCACCTTGCTCAGCAAATTTTCGGTTCCAAATGCGGATATCGCCGGTGATATTTTCATAGCGATGTTATATCCATCCGGGCGACGTTCAGGACACCAAAATTCAAATTCTTCAATCCCGATATCTTCTGTAACAGTTTGCTTTCCCCAGTTGGAAACAGCTGCAACCACTTTGTTGAAAACTGAAAGAACGCCGGTAATGCGATGGATTGAAAACTTAAGTTCAACTTTGTCATTTTTCATAAAGCAAACAAAAGCATAGCAATCGTACGGTATTTCAGCATCAAATTTCAGGATTAATTTTTGCTCATCCTGCTCAATTTTTACCGTTTGCACATCCAATGTAATATCAGGAGTGTGATTGAAGTGTTTTGAACTGATACGTAATTCCACACTCATTTCGGTTTTTTCAAGCCCTTTTGCTTCAATCGTAATTTCGGGGAAATTACCTTTTTTTGCAGGCAGCATTTGGGCTGCAGATTGGGCTATATTTTTCCAGAATCCTCCTTCAAACGGAATTTCGGACAAAGTTAACTCTGAAGAACTTGTAATTACAGATTTTGAAAGTAGATTTTCGTCCAAAGAAACTTCCAATTGAGGAATATAATTCCCTGCTTCAATAAGTTCTTTTTGTAATAATCCTATTTTAGTTGCCTCTGCCAATTCAACTGTAGTCCAGTTATTTTTCAAACATAAAGCAGCAGCGGTTCCCACCACTTCGCCTCCAACCCCCGAGGTTGCCATAACGCGCGTAGAACCGAAAGCCACATGTGATGCGCTGATTAAACGTCCGGCAATAAACACATTATCCAAATCGTTCGTAATATAACATCTGTAAGGAATTTGAAAAACACCTTTCGAATGCCATTGATTACAAGCATTTTTCGGACTGAAAACGCCATCGGACGGATGTAAATCTATCGACCAACCGCCAAAAGTAACGGCATCGTAATGTGTACGTTGTTCAATCACATCTTTCTGATGAATCATGTAAGGTCCTACAAACCTGCGGCTTTCACGCTTGCCGGGGAACAATCCAACCCATTCGAGCGTCATATCATCAGCTTCGGGAAACTTGCCTGAGTTCTTGATATAATCCCAAATGCCATAAGCTACGCCCCAAAGTTTGTACTTAATGTCTTCTGTGTCGTGAATAGTATCCAGTCTCCCTCCATATTCAATCCACCAATATTTACAACCAATCGCCATCGGATTAAAGTAATTCGGGTTTTTGATGCGATAAATTTCTTTTTCAACAAACTCTTTTGTCAATGCGAAATCAGGAGCAATAAATTTTACAGGATTTTGAGTCTTCTTGGTGTAAAAAAATAAAGTATGGCCTAACTTTTCACCATAAATTTCTTTATCCGGTGCAAATTTTTCATCAAATTCGGCACTTTCTTCAGCACCAATGCGGTAGGTTGCACCTGCCAGATAAGCCAAAATCCCATCGCCGGACGCATCGCAGAAATACTTGCCGTTGAAAGTGTATTCTGTTTCGTTTTGGGAGTTATATGCTTTTACCCCAGCAACATTTTTATCATCTTTCTTTTTAATATCATACACTATTGTATTGAGAAACAAAGAAATATTTTTCTCTGCCAACACTTTATCAATTAATACCATATCAAACAATACGGGATTCCCCTCTTTGTTGCGATATGTATTTTCAACTAAAATTTCATCTAAAATCCCTCCTTCGCGCGCCCAACGGTTGTTGTTTCCCATGTGTGAAGTAGCACCGAGCATCCACAACCGAACCTCGCTGGAAGCATTACCGCCCAGCACCGGACGATCCTGAATCAACGCCACGGAAAGACCCCTTCGGGCTGCTGCTATAGCTGCACAAACACCCGCAATTCCTCCACCAACAATAACAAAATCGTAGTTTAATTCCTTTTTTTTCATCGAACGCTTTGCGTTTGAAAATATCTCATTTATCATACTTTATGCTTTTATATGGCCATACAATTCCCGAAAGAAATTCTGACCTGTCTTTAATCTTTTTTCCAACACTAATTACTATCTATTCATTAACGATTAAATCGGTATTCGCTTTTTTCTTAATTTTATAACTTCCATACAAAATGAAAGCGCCAATTGCAATTACAAAGGTTCCAATACTTATAATCAACGCATTTCCATTACTTGCCTGAGCTCCTAAAATGTCAATTACAACACCAATAGATGTTACACCAATTCCCATCACTTTTATTCCATAAGCATTTGCATCCCGTTTTGGAGGTTCGTTTTGGCCAATAGTTTCAGTAACAGGTTCCATCGCTTTCTTGGCTTTTTCATCCTGATATGCAAGGTAATTTTCATAATCCTTATTGGGAGCAGCCTTCATTTTTAAAACAATTTCGCTGATTATCAGCAATAAAAATGGAACACTTACACCAAGTGTCATTTCCTGTGCACGGTTTAAATGGAAACCAACAAATAATAATGGCAATATGAATTTGAAAGTAGCATTTACCAAAAGGCTTGTAATAGTAACAGAAAGTACTGAACGTCCCGTTTGTTTTTTGGAGAATAACGACCATATAACCGGTAAATAAAGTGGAACACCTGTCAATGCCGCAATGCTGATGACCACATTTACAATACCGCCCATCCTGGTTATTGAAAGGGCAATAAGAACTGCAATTCCGCCAAAAATGATTGTTGAAATGCGTGCAACTTTCATTTGTTTGGC
Organism: Bacteroidales bacterium; assembly: GCA_038329115.1. Classification (GTDB taxonomy): domain Bacteria; phylum Bacteroidota; class Bacteroidia; order Bacteroidales; family Paludibacteraceae; genus Paludibacter. Next base: position 2,319 of record JBBQMQ010000009.1, on the reverse strand, counting down.
GTCGGTACTCTGAGGTTTTAAACGTTTGTAAATATCATTGGTAATTACTCCGGCTGAAATATTCAGAAGACCGTTCAGTGCACTGGCAGTTGCAAATATCAATCCGCCCAACATTAGCCCCAATAACCCGACGGGAAGTGCTTCTTTACACATTAGAAGATAAGCGCCTTCATCAGCCATTCCATTCAGTGTCGGATTATAGACACGGTAAATCATGGGTGGCAACATCCATAATAACGGGCTAACCAAATACAGGATTCCAAACATCCAACCCACTTTCTTGGCATCTTTTGGGGTTTTCACACTGGTGTAACGTTGTACGTACGACCAACTGCCACCCAGAAAAAATAAATTGTAAATGCAGAATGGTATAATAAATTCCCAGGTATAATCTCCATTAAATACATTGAAAAAACCTTCCGGTGCTTTTTGAATAAAATTATGAACTCCTCCAACTTTATCAAATGCTAACGGAATCACAATGAAAATAGCAGCTGTAAGTATCACAAATTGAAGCATATCTGTTACAATTACAGCCCAAAGTCCACCAACTGAGACATATAAAATGCTGAATAAACCTAACAAAACAATACACCATGACAAGTCTAAGCCGGTAGATACTTGTACAATTTTGGCTACGGGATAAAGAAAGGCACCTGAAGAGAACATCGAAATCAACAAGAAAAGATACGTGTAGGTTTTTTGGGTATTTTTACCCAATCGTGAAATAATATATTCTGCAGCAGTGAGAGCACCTGTTTTGCGCCAACGCGGTGCGATAAAAAATCCAACTAATAAACCGGCAACACACATTGTTAACTGAATGGTTATTGCCACCCAACCGTGTGTATATGCTATGGAACCCCAAACTACAAATGTTCCTGCCGAGTGAAAACCCATGTATAACGAAAGTCCGCTTATCCACCACGGAATGGCTCCATCGGCGGCGAAGAAACTTTTCATTGTTTTACCGGTTTTTGAGAATGCAGCTCCTGTAAATAATATACCAATGGTAAAAACTAAAATGGTGATGTAATCAAATATTGCCATGATTTTTTGTATTGTGTTTAAAGTTTATGATGCAAAAATAGTATAAACGCATCCAGTTGTACGTTAAATGGACTTGTATCAATGTAAACGTTTACATGATAAAAATGAAGGATTTACAGGCATTGTGGTTTGATGCTTTTTTAATTTCTAAGTTGCTATTATAAAAACAGATAAGTGTTATTTTTCATTGATTCGAAAAAAATCAAAATCAGCCGGAATACGTTTACCTGTGCCCCGATTAAAAGAATAAACGCCAACCATCATACCCATAAATCCCCAGTTGGGCGTTCCCTGATCACTCAAAAAAGCTGCATCGGCAATTATTCCTGCGTTTTCCCACTTTACATTGTCGTAACTATAATAGAATTCGCGCCTAAGTTTATTGACTTTCATTCGTAAAAAAACCGTTGTGCTTTGAATGTCTGGAATTTGTTTTAGTAGTGATTTTTTGCCATACCGGCATTCTTCGAGCAACAATTGCAATTTCCCATTTTCATTGCGCTGCAATCCTAATCTAACATACGTTTTGGTATCGTAATGGCAGGTTAATCCGGCTTGTTCCCTGGAATCAGGATTAAAAGTCAATTTAGTTGTGGCAGTAAATTTCAACCAGCGTTCGCGCTGTACTATCAGGTTACAACCCAAGATGGTGTCAATATCATTATTGCCGCTATAAATGCGCAGGAAACCTTTCTTTTCAGTTAAACTAAAATCTTCGTAAATAGGATTTCGACGAAAAACCCACTGAATACCCATCTTATTAGTAATAAATTCGTCACTTGCAGCATTTACAACCGGTTTCCATGGCAAATCAGGGCGAACATTTATATCTTGCGGGCCTTTGCCATCGTTTGCAATTGGCCAACCATCAGCGTTCCAGGTTATCTTTTCCAACGAAGTTTCCCTACCCAACTGACTGATTCCCTTAGTCACCCCTTTTACAGTTCCTGTTATCCACCGTTGCGACAACACCATGGTCCACCATTCCCCATTCTGTGTATTAAAAATTTTCCCATGCCCCTGATGAAAATTTATTGCATTTGAGTTTTTTTGAGTAAGATATGGATTGTAAGGAGAGTTTTCAAAATGGCCATAAACCGATTTAGATCGGGCAATAAGCATGTGGTGTCCCTGAAACAAGCCACTGGAAGCAGCCATGACGAAATAATAGTATCCATCCTTTTTGAGCATGTGAGGTCCTTCAGGTGCTGACTTTTTTCCTTCGGTTTCAATCCAACGTGGCTCTTCCGCCATTTTGGTACACTCGTG
>JBBQMQ010000008.1:0-24440 GCA_038329115.1 Bacteroidales bacterium | reverse complement strand
TGCCTGAATAGAGAAACATATTAACGAAAAAATCGATAAAGGAGTATTTTCTGCATCAAATAACAGTCTAGCATATCAAATCCAAATGCCAATTTCGTGAGAATCCTTTATCAAAGCCAGTTGCGATATACCTGTATTGGTTTGGCTGACTGCAATAAATATAAAATGTGGCTTGTGTTTTTAATGACAATATTCCATTTATAATTAGAATGAGCGATTTTTACTGCTTATTGAACGCGATTTACTATTTACATAAATACATTTAGGCCTACATTTGCATATTCAAAAATAAATAAATCTATTTACAAATTTTAAAAATTATCATTATGAAAAAAACATTTACTTTTATTTGTGCGCTTTCAATAGCGATGGTACAGGCTGCCGATTTTACTCCGGGAAACATTGTAGTTACCCAATCGGGAAACACAACAACCCCAGCGGCATTGAATGCTAACACTACTCAGGTTAGTCTAGTTGAATACACTCCTTCTGGCACTTTAGTGCAAACTATTCCTCTTTCTATTGCTGGTGCCGACAAATTGACAATTGGTGGATTAAACAGTACTGCACAAAACCTTGAAGGTCAGCTTAGCTTGTCACAAGATGGTAGATATTTGTCTTTAATAGGATATGATGTGCCTGCTGGTGAAGTTACAACAAACACTGCACTATCAGTAATTACATTTACAAATCCTAGCGGAACAGGATATGCGGTAAATGACATTATTACTTTTACTGGAAATGGTGGAACTGCAACTGCTCAGGTTACATCAGTAAATGGAACTGGTGGTGTTACTGGTTTATTGATTACTAATGGAGGCTCGGGATTTACCGGTAATCCCGCAACTATAACCTCTACAACTGGTGTCGGCTCTGGAATTACAGTGACGGCTTATACGAGAGTTGCCTACTGGCAATCGTTTAGCACTAAAAAAGTTATTGCACGTGTAAATTATACAGGTGCTGTTGATTATTCCACTAAATTCACAGGTTCAGGTACAAATGCTAATGGTATTGTAAAAAAAGCAGTTACTGTAGATGGTTCAAAATACTGGTATCCTGCAAATAGGCTAGAAAATATTGCTTTTGGCTCAACTGGTACTTCAACTAATATAAATGCTTCCGATGCTATTAGATCATTAGAGATTTTTAAGAATCAGCTTTATTATATAATGGGATTCAATGCTACTGGATTAAAATATACAAATACCGCATTGCCTGAAACGACATCGGCATCGACCTCTACCGGTTTAGCAATGTCAGCAGCTGGTTCTTCTCCTATTGGATTTGCTTTTTTGGATTTAGATCCAAGCATAAGCTGGAATGGTACCGGGTATGATTTGTTATATGTAGCCGATATAATTGCTGGTTTAGAAAAGTATTATTATGATGGCACTAATTGGGTGCCGGTTAATAGTAAATTAATGCCAGTATCTCCCGCAACTCCATTGAATAATCATATTTCGTTTGGTGCTGGCTACAAACCAGCAGCTCAGATTACAGCAACGGTTAATTCATCAAATCAACCAGTGGTAGCCGTTATTTATGGGGGTGCTAATGAAGTTGGTGGTGGCACTGCAAATGGCTTAGCCATTGTTACCGATGCAAGTGGCAGAACAGGAACTATGACAACTGGTGCAGGTGCAACAATAACAATAACTTACCCTGCAACTCCTGCTACTAATTACGCATTCAGAGGTGTTGCTTTTGCACCACAAATTGTACCTTCACAACCAAACAGCGTTTTAGTTTCTACGGGTAATACTCTATTGTCTGTGGCTTTTACTACTCCAGAAAACAATGGAGGTTCTGCAATAACAAATTACAAATACTCTACTAATGGTGGTGCAACATTTACAGCTTGTTCGCCTGTGCAAACAACCAGCCCGATAGTAATTACCGGTTTAACAAATGAAACACTGTATAATGTTCAGATAAAAGCCGTTAATGCGAATGGGGATGGAACATCAAGTCAGATTAAACAAGGCACTCCAAGCCTTGGAACTGCTGTAAACCCTTCAAATGTACTAACTGCAAAAGTTCTCTCTATAAAAGGTGGAATCAGCATTGAGTCGGCTAACAAAGAAACTTACAAAGTGATTAATACAATGGGACAAGTCATTGCCAAAGGAATTGTAACCAGCGAAAATGAATTTGTACCAGTGAATGCCCAAGGTATTGTGTTTGTACAAATCAACAAACAAGTAATTAAAGTTTTACTTTCAAAATAAAATAGTAACTTTCCCAACGTAAAAAACGTTGGGAAAGTTCAATAAAAATCAACTAACAATTAAATATTTATTATTATGAAAACAATTTTTACTCTCTTCATTGCTGCGGCTGCAATTTTTGTGCAGGCTGCAAATTTCACGCCTGGTAATCTTGTAGTTTTACAAATTGGCGATGGTACAACTAATCTGGTAAACAATGGAGTTACAGTGCCGGTTAAACTTATAGAATTTAACCCACAAACTGCGGCGCAAGCCGCACCGATTAAAGTTGTAGCTTTAAATACAGATACACTTATAGGTGGAAGTTATAGTACGGTTTTTACATTAGGAAATACCAAAGGTGAAGGGCAATTAGATCTTTCACAAAATGGCAAGTATCTGGTGGCTGGTGGCTTCGACATCCCTCTAAATGTTGGATTGGGAAGCAGTATGCAAAATCAATACAATAACCAAAGATATGGTAATAAAACCATACTTAAAATTGGCAAGGATGCAGTTCCGAGTTATTTGTCGTTTCTTATTCCACAAGATGCCGTAAAGTCCGGAAATGAGAACGCAGGTGCTCCACGTAATGTAGTAAGCGTAGATGGCACAGCTTTTTGGGCAAAATACTCATCTGAAACAGCTTTATATATAACTGAAGCTGCTCCTACTGTTATTACACCAACTGGGTTTGCTAGTACAATTAGTCCAAATACCGTGCGTTCGATGAAATTATTTAAGGATAAGCTTTATGCAATGAATGTATCTGGTGGCACAATAAAATCTTCTAATCCGGGACTACCCACTGCAATGATTGAAACTGGCAGCGAAACGACTTTATTTACTATTAATGATTTTGCTGATTATACGGGTTTTGTAATGTTAGATTTGAATCCGACAGCAGACTGGCAAAGCACTGGTTTTGATGTAATCTATATAGCTGCTGCTACTGGTATCGAAAAATATTATTGGGATGGAGATAATTCTATCTGGGTAAAAACTACAACTATTGCAGTTCCAGGAGGATGTAACCAATTAACAGGAATGGTTGTAAACGGAAAAGCAATGTTATTTACAACTTCAGGTGGTACAGGAATAACTTCTGGCAATAATTTGGTATCTTTCACAGATAATCAGGCATACAATGAGACAGCTACAACTCCAACCATTACAATTCTTGCCACTGCGCCCAGCAATTATGGTTTTAGGGGTGTTGCGTTTGCTCCGGAAACTATTACTTTGAATATTACTCCATCTGCTGTAAAAACAGTACAAGCTTCAGAAATGGGAGTTTATTCCAAAAAAGGTGGGTTATTATTCAAATCATCGAAAAATGATGCTTATAAAATTGTAAATGCTTTGGGTCAGGTAATTGCCAAAGGAATAGTTGATGGTGACAATCAATTTGTGCCAATGCGAGCCAACGGAATAGTTATTGTTCAAATGAATAATAAAGCAGCAAAAATTTTGCTTCAATAAAAAAAAAGAATGATATTAATAGTGCTTATAATTCGTAAGCACTATTAATTTAATGAACACTCTCAGGTTATTCTCATTTATAAATCTAATAATTTGTAAAACAAAATCATTAAATTCTATGGATTTATTATTAATTAAAAAAATGCTCACGAGGCATACATCATTCTTCAAAACACAATCAATTATTGTACTTTCTTTACTTATCATGCTAAGTTCAGTACAAGTGTTTGGGGCTAATCCACCTGCATCAATAGTCATTAAAGGGATTGTTTCTGACAATCTGGGTGCACTTCCCGGTGTAAGTATCAAAGTTAAAGGTACACAAATTGGTACTGCTACCGATGCTAACGGAGCATTTAGCTTAAGCGCTGATGCGAATGCAGTTCTGGTTTTTTCATCAATTGGTTATCAAGCCATTGAAGTGCCGGTAAACAACAGAAATCTAATCAATTTAACTTTAGTTGAAGATACAAAAAAACTCGACGAAGTAATAGTGGTAGGTTACGGTACACAAAAAAAGGTCTCTGTAACCGGAGCTGTTGCCACCATAGGTAAAGCGCAATTGCTACAATCACCACAAGCCAACATTAGTAATGCCTTGGTTGGTCGTATGCCGGGCTTATTATCCGTTCAGCGTAGTGGGCAGCCGGGAGCTGATGAATCTACTTTGCGTATTCGTGGTGTTGGCACATTTAGTGGTGGTCAAGATCCATTGATTATGGTGGATGGTATTGAAACCGACAATTATAACAATATTGACCCCAACGAAATTGAGAGTGTTTCAATTTTAAAAGATGCATCTGCAACAGCAGTTTATGGAGTTCGTGGCGCCAATGGTGTTTTAATTATCACCACGCGTCGCGGTGCAGAAGGGAAACCGCAGGTTAGTTACTCATATCAACATGCAGCATCCCGATTTACCAATATGCGCCACAGTATGAACGGGTTTGATTATGCAAAAAGTTTTAATTTGGCAAAGCGATATGATGGATATGTTACTGGAACATACGCTCCTGTGTTTACCGAAGAAGAAATTCAACATTATAAAAATCAAGACGATCCAATTTTTTATCCGGATGTGGATTGGTTTCCCTATATGTTTGACAAAACGTCGGGACAAAACCAACATAACTTTAACATTAATGGCGGTACTGACAAAGTTAAGTACTTTATTTCAGTAGGTTATTTTAATCAGGAAGGATTGATAAATCACACCGATTTAGTGAAAGATTATGACGCAAATTTGAAATTTGACCGCTACAATATTCGTTCGAACTTCGATTTTACTATCACCAAGCGCTTAACTGCAAGTGTAAACATATCAACACAAATAGAAGAGCGTTCAGGTACGAATGCCAATATACAATCCATTTTCGAGGCAGCTTATGCAGGTAATCCTGTTTGGTCACCATTAATTACCGATGGAAAATTGATACGTTTGGACAAACCAAATACAACAAGTCCACTTGGCGTATTATTCAACGATGGTACAGGCTACCAAAAGAATTATAGAAACTACTTAAATAGTTCGGTTCGTTTCAATTACGACCTTGGTTTTATTACAAAAGGTTTGGCTACTCATGCTACTGTTTCGTACAATAATTATAATTCGCAGAATATACTTTATCAGAAAAAAACTCTAATGTATCGTGCACTTCGACTTGCCGACCAATCAACAGTATTTATACCACTGTCCGACGAAAGCAAGTTTGGTTTTAATGAAAAATTTGCTAAAAACCGAAAAGAATATGTTGAATTTGGGTTCGATTATAAGCGTACATTTGGTGACCATTCTGTTACAGGTATGTTGCTTTACAATGAAAGTAAACGATATGACCCGGACTTGGCATTCAGTGTGCCTAATGGCTATCAGGGTTTAGTGGGACGTGCCACTTACGATTATAAAAACCGCTATTTGGCAGAAGTAAATATTGGCTACAATGGAACTGAAAATTTTGCTCCAGGCAAACGATTTGGTTGGTTTCCGGCATTCTCTTTAGGCTGGGTAATTTCAGATGAACCGTTTTTTCCCAAAAACAATGTACTCACATTTATGAAAGCCAGAGGCTCGTTCGGTGAAGTTGGTAATGATAAAATTGGTGGTGATCGGTTCTTGTATCGTCAGGCATCGTACACTTACACAACCGGTTTTTATCAATTTGGTGAATTTGGTTCAAATCAAACCGGATATAAAGCTGGCTTAGAAGGTAAAATTGGTAATAGTGATTTGATTTGGGAGAAAGCTCAAAAAACAAATATCGGGGTTGATTTTGCTTTTTGGAAAGACAAATTAAAAGCAACCGTAGAATATTTCAATGAGAACCGAAGTAATATCCTTGCCAACAGAAATACGGCTCCAAACACTTCAGGGGCAAACTTGCCTGCCTATAATCTTGGTATAATGAACAACAAGGGATTTGAAGCAGAGCTAACTTTTAATAATAAAATTGGCAAATTCAATTATTGGGTAAAAGCAAACTATACATACGCCCGTAATATAATTGAATATATGGATGAGGCACCACGTGCATATAGTTATCAAAATAGAACTGGTCAGACTTTTGGTCAAAACTATGGATTGGTTGCCGATGGATTTTTTAATACATGGGAAGAAGTAAACGATGCTAAACGTCCGTTTTATACTTATTCCAGTAATAAAATCCAACCGGGAGATGTGAAGTATGTCGACATTAATGGAGATGGCAAAATAAGCAGCGATGATGAAGTGCCAATTGGGTATTCCAATTTCCCTGAAAAAATATTTGGTTTATCATTAGGTGGTGATTATCGTGGATTTGATTTTTCTGTCTTATTTCAGGGTGCTGCCAATGTGTCTATTGCTTATTCAAGAAGTTATACACAAGGATTTTTGGAAAACCGTAGTGCAATGGATTATTTAGAATCAAGCTGGAGCGAAGAACGCTACAATCAAGGATTGCCAATAAACTTTCCGCATTTCAATACAGGATATGTGAACAGTGCCAGTAATTATCTTAACTCAACATTATGGACGAAGGACGCAAGTTATGTCCGTCTCAAAAATGCAGAAATAGGTTACACCATTCCAAAGAAAATACTTAGTAAGGTTAAAATCACTTCATTGCGATTTTATGCAAATGGAAGTAATTTGCTAACATTTAGCAACATGCTGCCTGGCATTGATCCTGAATCTGCTTCAGCTTCAATCGTAAATTACGACCCTTATCCGGTGACGCGTGTTATTAACTTTGGGTTTAACGTTAAATTTTAATAAGCACATTTATGAAAAAGATAATTTATATAATTATAGGCTTTGTGATATTTATTTCATTACACTCATGTGAGGGTATGATGGGAAATTTCTTAGACAAAGCGCCCGGGATTGACGTAACAGAAGATACCATTTTCTCAAGTCAAACTCAGGTAGAAACAGCAGTAACTGCCATGTATCGTTATGGAGTTCACTCTATTCTCCCTCGTCGCGAAGTAGTTTATACCGGTAGCCAATATGCTGGGACAGCTATAGCTTCGGATGAATGTGAAAGTGGTCAGACATGGATTGATCAGCAAGCATTTAATATTGGAGATATAACTGCTGAAAATATCACAGGCAAAGAAGATAAACGTTTCAGTATACGATTTATCGCCATTCGAAAAGCAAATATTTTACTCGCAAAAGTAGATGCTGTACCCGGATTGACAGATACCTATAAAAATCAAATTAAAGGGGAAGCACTTTTCATTCGTGCTTTGAACAACTTTGAAATGTTCAAAAGATATGGTGGAATTGTTATTTTGGATAAAAAACTCGAAGTGAGTGACAATTTTGCAATTCCAAGAAGTTCATTAAGTGAAACAGTTCAACGTATCAAAGAAGATTGCGATTTAGCAATTAGCTCATTACCCGATACTTATCCAAGTTCAATGCGGGGCAGAATTACGAAAGGGGCTGCCATGGCTTTAAAATCGCGTTTATTACTTTATGCGGCAAGTCCTTTGTTTAACACGGAAACACCTTATATGTCGATGGATGACCCTGCAAATAATAATCTTATTTGTTATGGTGATTATGATATAAATAGATGGAAAGAAGCTGCTGATGCTGCAAAAGATGTAATTGATTGGGCAGGTTTAAACGGAGTAAGTTTAATTACCGACAAAGGTGTGGATGCAAATTATAGATTTGTATTTGAAAAAAATGATAATGCCGAAGTTCTTTTAGGTAATAAAATGCAGGGAGCAGTTGCAACTTATCAAAATGGTCCATGGCAATGTTTGGTGCCAGGTTCTTTTGGAAATAATGGTGGTTGGAATATTGGTAATTTGATGACAGTAAATTTTTTGAAGAAATACGAAAAGCGAGATGGAACACCTATGGTTTGGAATAATACGGGATCTGATATTGTTTCATTATTTGCACAGATAGATAGACGCTATTTGCAATCGGTTGCTTCCCAGGGTACTAAGTGGAATGATGAGATTAATCCTGTTCGTGTTGATATAGAAAGTGGAAGTAATCCCAAAAAAGGAGCACAAAATGCGCTTTGTTTAACAGGAATGTGGAGTATGAAGTTTGTACCACAAAGCATGGGATTATCGGAAACTGCTCCAAATCGAACAGCCATGCCAAATGACATACTTTTCCGTTTGGGAGAATTCTATTTGAATTATGCTGAAGCACTGAATGAATTAAATATAAATTCTACGACACCACAAGAAGCTTATGATGCAGTAAATATCATCAGAGCGCGTTCAGGCCAGCCGAATCTTCCTACAGGACTTACTCCACTGCAATTCAGAGACCGTGTTCGTAACGAACGTGCAGTAGAATTGTATTTCGAAGAGCATCGTTTCTGGGATATACGCCGTTGGATGATTGCCGAACAAGATGGAGTAATGCAAGGAGACTTTCTTGGGTTTACTATCAGACCAGTGGGATCATTTGATGCACCAACAAGTTTTAGTTATGAAATAACAAAATTTGAGACACGTACTTTTCTGAAAAGAATGTATTTGCATCCATTTTTACGGAGTGAAGTGTTGAAAGGATATTTGATTCAAAACCCTGGTTATTAAGCATTAACTAATTCAAATAATAAAATATGAAACTTATGACATATAAATATAAACTAAGCATAGTATTGATCGTTATTGTCGGTTTATGCTTTAGTACACCAAGTATAGCCCAAAAATTATCAACAGATTCTCTTGCTCAAAAGCAGACTGTCAATATTGCTTATGGTGAACAACCATGGTGGATGGTCAGCGGGGCTGTTTCAACAGTAAATGGGACTGATTTGCAGCACCAATTTACTCCAAATTTCACAACCCGGTTACAGGGGAAGATTCCCGGCTTAACGGTTGTTACCGGAAGTACTGAACCAGGAAACGAAAATATGTCGATTTACGGCAGAGGTATCAATACTTTTGGTGTTGGAGGTCGACAAATGTTGGTAATGATAGATGGTGTTCAAGGAAACTACGAGGATTTAACTGCCGAAGAAGTAGAGTCAGTATCTCTATTAAAAGATGCTGCTGCAACTGCTATTTATGGTTCTCGTGCAGCTAATGGAGTTTTACTTGTAACAACTAAAAGAGGCGTTTCAGGCAAATTAAAAGTAGTTTTTAGTACACAGCATGGTTTACAAAGCGCTTCTACCTTGCCTCAACTATTGGGTTCGTACGATTATGCCCGTTTGTATAATGAAGCGCAAATTAACGATGGAGTTTTGCCTGCAAATGTAAAATACAAAGATGCTGATTTGACAAAATACCAGGATGGCTCTGATCCCTATTTTCACCCGAATGTAAATTGGTACAATGAAGTGCTTCGCAAAAATGCACCCATGTCCAACTACAACTTAAATTTCACAGGTGGAAATAGCAGTATTAAATACTATGTAATGCTTAATCAGCAAAGCAATAGTAGTTTATATAAGAATACAGGTGATGAGTCACAATTTAGTGTAAATGGCTCCTATCGCAGGGTGAATTTCCGCTCAAACGTTGATATTGTCCTTAATAAAACTTTGTCGGCTGCGGTAACAATTGGTGGAACAGTGGTAGATCAGGCTAATCCGGGTGCACTTTCAACTTCCAGTACTTTTAATGCTATGTCGAAAATTGCTCCTAACGCTTTCCCTGTTTACAACCCGAATGCTACATTTAGTCGTAATCAACTATACAGCAATCCGTTGGGAGATTTGATGAATAACGGTAAATTTACATCAAATGGCCGGACATTACAAACAACCGTAGGATTAACTCAAAAACTCGATGTAATTACCAATGGTTTGAGCGCAACAGCACGAATATCATTTAATAGTTATTTCTTAAGCCAATCAAATCTGACCCGTACTTACAGTAGTTTTCAAATTAAAGAAATACCCGGTAGTATAGCCTACACTCCATTTGGAATCAGTACAGGCTTGGTTCCTAACGAGGGTGCTTCGGATCAATACCGAAATACAACTTTTCAGGGGTTCTTGAATTACGACAGGACTTTTGGAAAACATGCAATCAGCGCTATGGCTATGTATAACCAAGATACTTATACAATTAGCGGCGATAATTTTCCAACTGTACACATAAATGTAAGTGGCAGGGCTACTTATGCGTATGATAAACGTTACATTGCCGAAGTATCAATGTCGCGTATGGGTTCTGAAAAATATGCTCCCGGAAAAAGATTTGGATATTTCCCGGCTGCATCGTTAGGTTGGATTGTTTCGAACGAAAACTTCTTAAAAGGCAATAAAGCAATCAATTTTTTAAAAATAAGAGGGTCTTATGGTCTGGTTGGGAATGACCAATATGCAACAAGTGGTTCGCCAAGAGCTACTGCATTTATGTACGAACAGTATTATAACAGTACTTCGAATTACTACTTTGGCGATCCTCAAACTTCATTTAGCTCACTTATACAAGGTAGTGCCGCCAATCCAAATGTAACATGGGAAAAAGAAAAAAGCATGAATATTGGTGTTGAAGCTACTCTTTTTAACGATTTCAATCTTTCGGTTGATGTGTTTAATCGCGACCGTTACGACATCTTGATTCAACCAAACAGCACAGCTCCCGATTTTATGGGTTATTCAAAACCTTATCTGAATCAGGGCGAAGCAAACAACAAAGGTTTTGAAGCAAAAGTTGGTTACAACAAAAAATTCACAAAAGACTTTAGCCTTTTTGCCGAAGTATCTGTTTGGTCGTATAATACCAAAATTGTTTACAATGCCGAAGCTATTAAGTTGTACGATTATCAATATCAAACGGGAAAACCTATTGACCAGCCTTTTGGTTTGGTTGCTAATGGTTTTTTTAAAGATGCTGCCGAAATTAATGACCCTGCAACTCCAAAACAAAACTGGACAGCTGTAAAACCGGGTGATGTAAAATATGTGGATCAAAACGACGATAAGAAAATTGATGGCAATGATGCGGTTGCAATTGGTAGTTCGTATTTGCCAACTATGTCTGCTGGTCTTCATTTGGGAGCACAAATTAAAGGTTTTGACTTGGATGTATTTTTCCAGGGAGTAAGCAATCGATCTATGTCATTAGGTGGAAATGATATTTATGCATTTCAAAATAACGGAACGGTAGGTGCAATTGCATTGAACAGATGGACGCCTGCAACAGCAGAAACAGCCACTTATCCACGCCTTACAGCTTTGAACGATGATAACAACTATCGTTATTCAACCCTTTGGCAACGCGATGGAAGTTTTATTAAAATGCGTAATATCGAAGTTGGTTATACTTTGCCAAACAACATTAGCAATAAAGTATTTTTGACCGATGTACGATTTTTTGTAAATGGAACTAATTTGTTGGCATTTGATAAGCTGGAAGGTTACAGAGATGCTGAAATCGGTATCGGCTACCCTGCTACAAAAAGTGTTAGTGTAGGTCTAAAAGTTCAATTTAAGTAATAACTCAAAAAACACTTCTAAGAATGAAAAAGAATATAATATATATAGTTGGACTATTTTTGCTCTTCATGTTTCAATCGTGCAATCAATTGGATAGAGAAATTGTTACAGACTGGAACGAAGAACAAGTTAATTCCTTATACAGTTTGACGAGAGATCGTGCAACGGCCATGTACACCGATTTACAAAGTGGATTCTCCGAAATTGATGGCGCTATGTCGGCTTCGGCAAGTGATGAAGCTGAAAATACACTCGAAACTTCCGATGTGCAGATGTTCAATATTGGTAGTTGGGATGCTGTTTCAAATCCGGATAATGTTTGGGCAAAATACTTTAAAGCTATTCGCAACATTAATTTGTATCTGGCTAATTCCGATAATGTTAATATGGATCCCCTTAAACTCGATCCTGCAAAATTAGCACAATACAATACGCAAGTGGCCGATATTAAACGTTGGAAATACGAAGGACGCTTTTTAAGAGCTTTCTACAATTTCGAATTAATCAAACGCTATGGTGGTATTCCGATAATCACTACTGCAATGAATGCTGATGATGATTTTAGCGGAATTCAACGCGACTCATTAGCAAAGTGTGTTCGCTTTATTGCTGCTGAATGTGATTCTGCTGCCGCAAATCTTCCTGTTAAACCAATAGGAACTGAGTTAAGTAGAGCATCAAAAGGCGCTGCGTTAGCATTAAAAGCAAAAGTGTTACTATATGCTGCTTCCGATTTATGGAACACTCCTTCATGGGCCGCCGGATATTCAAAACCTGAATACATCTCGTTGCCCGATGGTGAAAACACCACCGTGCGTAATGCTCGTTGGAAAGCTGCTGCTGATGCTGCCAAAGATGTAATCAATTTAGCTGGTACCGGTTATACATTAACTTCAAAATACCGTGAAATGTTCCTGACATCCTTGTCATACACAAATACGGAAGCAATTTTTGTACGTAGAAATGCGGCAAGCAACGATTTTGAAAAAGCCTCTTATCCAATTGGTTTCGACCAGGCCAAAAGTGGAAATGCACCTTCGGAAAATTTAGTGAATGCCTACGAAGTAAAAACAAGTGCAACTACTGCTGTTCCTTTCGATTGGAGCAACCCTGCACACGCTGCCAATCCGTATGCTACAACTGGTGTTACAGCTCGCGACCCACGTTTGTTCAATACCGTAGTGGTAAATAACAGTACTTTCAAAGCTCGCCCTATCGAATTGTGGACGGGTGGTAAAGACGGAAAAGGTATAAATTTAGCTACCAAAACCGGATATTACCTGAAGAAATACGTGGATGAAAATATCGATATCAATCTAAATACAACCAGTATTCACACCTGGAATTTAATTCGTTTGGCCGATGTGTATTTATGGTATGCCGAAGCATTGAACGAGTACAGTCCCGGACATGTCGATATTAAAACCTATGTTGATAAAGTTCGTAATCGGGTTGGTGTTGCTATGCCGTTGATTCCAGCAGGAAAAAGTCAAACTGAAATGCGTGAAATAATTCGTCATGAGCGTCAAATAGAATTAGCTTTCGAAGGGCACCGTGTATGGGATTTACGCCGTTGGATGATTGCTCCCGCAGTGTTGGGTGCAAAGCTCAAAGGTGTTGAAATCACACCCAATACTACAGTTGCTCCAACTTCATTTACTTACAATGTAATTAATGTAGAAGATCGCGCATTTACAGCAAAAATGTATTTCTACCCTATTCCACAGGCAGAACTGTTGAAAATGTCGAACTGGAAGCAAAATCCACTTTGGTAGAAGATAATTGATAATTCATAATTGATAATTCATAATTCAAAATTGATATGAAAAAAAATATAAAAAATATATTGAAGATTGCACTAATACTAATAGCTGTTGGTGTAGTTTCTACTTCGTGCGAATACGACCAGATAAAAGATGCCGATTATGTAGCTGCTAAGTTATATTTACCTGCAGCTTCAAATGGCGTTTTTACCATAAATGATGTGCCACAACGTGTTGAATTTTTACCTACTTCGGGTCAGGCATATCGGTTCCAAATTGATATGGTGAAAAATAAGTTGATAATTCCAATGAGCGTTTATCGTTCGGGGAGTGATAAATCGAAAAAAATCACAGCTAATGCGATGATAAATACCGATACAATCAATGTGTTGAAAGCAAAGCCAACGCCTATTATACCGGTTACAACTATTTTGCTCCCTTCGGATAAATATAGCTTACCCACTACGGTTGAGGTTGCTTCGGGTGCTCAATTGGGAGAGTTTAACTTAGAAATTGACCTGGATTATTTACGTAGTTTTCCCGATGCTGTCATAGGATTTGGCGTTGGAATTACCTCCACCGATTTGGAAGTAAATCCGTTGCTAAAAATGGCGATTATTACTATCAGTACCAAACTGCTTAAGCCTACAGCAGTATTTACAGTTAGCATAGATGCAACTAATAAAGCTAAAGCTACTTTTAAAAATACTTCGCTCTATGGTGTGAAATATACATGGGATTTTGGCGATAATCAGACCGATACTGCCAAAGCGCCTATTCATTTCTATGCTGCATCAGGTTCTTATACAGTAAAATTAACAGTTGAGGGTGTGCTTGGCTCGGTAAATAAAGTTACTTACACCTTGCCGACTCCTGTTGTGATAGTAATGAAACCAATTACCGATTTTATTTATTCGGTTCAGGCTGATAATGCCAAAAAAATTAATTTTACAAACAAAACGGTTAATGCCGTTTCGTACTCATGGAATTTTGGTGATAGTACAGCAGCTTCTACCGAAACATCGCCATCGCATGTATATGCTGCGGCAGGTACGTATACAGTTGTGCTTACAGCTACTTCCGACAACGCAACTGTTGTTACTAAGTCGGTTGTAATTATAGTGAAGTAGTACAAGTTTAGGTTTAATACTTATAAAGCTGCCTTTATGTAAAAATGAAGGCAGCTTTTTAAAAATAAGCGATGTGAGTCTTTGCGATATTGACAATTATTAGCCTATAAATGGATGCTAAAATTATAAAAACATATAATTCAAATGAAAATTAAATCATCAATAATGAGTTTATTGTTGGCAATCAACTTGCTTACAGCTCAACAAATGCAACCTTTGAGTGCATCGCTTGATGCATTGCAGCCGATTACAGTTTTCACGGCAACGGCAAATAAAAACTATAATCTTATCGATTGGACTAAAAGTGTACAACCAGCTACTTTCGAAGTGAATAATACTGGAAGTACATTAAGTTTTGTTGCTGAAGTGTTTTCTGTCGGAAAATCTCATTACGATGTACAAGTACAATGGAAAAGTGACGGCGCAATAAAAAAGGGTGATGTGCTCTTGGCGCGATTCTGCATGCGTGCTGTTTATGCAAAGCAAGAATCGGGTGAAGTGAGTGTGAATTTTTTTGTACAACAAAAAGGTGGTGAAAAAAGTATAATGACTGCCCTTGCCGCTGGTCCTGAATGGAAAAGCTTCGATATTCCGTTTATCGCCAACACCGATATGCCTTCCGGTAATGCTGAGATTTGTTTCTCGTTGGGAGCATTGGCACAAAAACTTGAAATATCAGGACTTCAGTTGTTAGATTTTGGAAAAAAAGCTACTTTAGCACAAATGCCTACCACGCGATTCACATATTCTGGTCGTGAAGCAAATGCTGCCTGGAGAATCGCTGCGCTCAAACGTATTGAAGAAATAAGGACGGCTCCACTTAACATTTTGGTAGTAAATGCAAAAGGCAAACCTGTTTCGGGAGCAAAAGTACAAGTAAAACTAGTTCAGTCCGACTTTATATGGGGAACAGCCGCCAACGAAGCTTTGTTAGGTGATAATTTGCCTAACTCTGCTAAATACAAGCAGATTATAAAAGAATTTTTCAATACAGCAGTTGTAGAAAATGGTTTTAAAAGCCCGAGATGGAATTCGCCAAGCAGGGATCAAACAAAACGTGCTTTCGAATGGCTCGAAAACGCAGGCTTACGTCAACGTGGACATAACTTGGTGTGGATGGGCTGGAAGTTTAATTCCGCTGAAATGAAAGCATTGGCCCTGAAAGACACAGCCGCATTTGGACAGTTAATTATCAATGATATTAAAGAAAAGATGAGCTATACCAGAGGGCGCGTTATAGCTTGGGATGTTATCAATGAATACAATCATGAGCAGGGTTTTCTTAAATACCTGCCAAAAGATATTGCTGTGAAATGGTATAAATTAGCCAAAGAGTTAGATCCTAAAGCGCAATTGTTTATGAATGAGTATGCAATGCTCAATAGTATCGAAAGTCCCCGAAATATCAAAACATATCTCGATACGATTGCCGCAATGCGTGCAAAAGGTGCGCCGATAGATGCTATTGGGGTACAAGGACATGTTGGACGACAACCACGTAATCCCACTCAGGTTATTACAGATTTAGATATGTTTGTGTCTACCGGCTTACCAGTTCAACTCACCGAATTTGACGTAAATACGAACGATGAAGAATTGCAAGCTGATTATACCCGCGATTTTTTGATAGCTTGTTACAGTCATCCCATTGTTACCGGATTTACCAATTGGGGATTCTGGCAAGGTGCACATTGGAAGCCCGATGCTGCCATGTTCCGTACAGACTGGACAGCTAAGCCAAGTGCGGCTGTATGGCGTGAATGGGTACTTGGAAAGTGGAAAACTTCCTTTTCGAAAACTACCGATAAAAATGGAAAAGTTCAATCGCGTGGTCATATAGGCAAATATGAAATTACCGTAGTAAGTGGCAAAACAACCAAAAAAGTAGTGGTACAACTTGCAAAAAATGCAGAAACAATTGTTGTGAAATTATAAATGCTGAATTTAAAATTTTACACCCAAAATAATTTAGAAACAGATTTTCTAAAAACATAATCCGGATTTAGACAGAAATTAAAATAGAATTAATAAATTTGCAATAAGGAAATTTCTAAAAATAAATACAATGAAAAAAATATTATTATTGATGATTGTCCTGATTAATGGATTCACATTATCAGCACAGCTTACTCCTCAGATTATTAATGTCGAAAACCGTAACTGTATATCTTTGGATGGACTCTGGAAAACCATTGTGGACCCTTTCGAAAACGGATATTACGATTATCGCCGTGAAGCATTTAAAGATGGAACAGGCTATAGTACCGACAATGACATTACTGATAAATCAATTTTGCAGGAATGGAACTTTGCTACTGACAAGTCTCTTTTTGTGCCAGGCGACTGGAATACACAGCGTCCCGAGTTATATTATTACGAAGGAACTGTTTGGTACAGAAATAGATTTCAATATCAGGTTCAATCCGATAAACGCGTGTATTTGTATTTTGGAGCAGTAAATTACGAAGCCATTGTATTCCTGAACGGAAAAACAATAGGAAAACATGTAGGTGGTTTTACTCCTTTCAGTTTTGAAGTTACCGGTTTGATAAAAAATGGAGAAAACTCACTGGTTGTTAAAGTGGACAATAAACGTAAGCCCGAGGCAGTACCAACAATAAATTCCGATTGGTGGAATTATGGCGGGATTACTCGTCAAGTATCTCTGATAGAGACATCTAATACTTTTGTTCGCGATTATTTTATTCAACTTAAAAAAGGAGATAAAAATACCATAGCCGGTTGGTTGCAATTAGATGGGAAACTGTTGAACAAGTCGGTGATGGTTGATATTCCCGAATTGAAAATAAGTCAAAAAGTGACCACCGATGCCAATGGTTTTGGATCGTTCGAAATTAAAGCAAAGCCAATTTATTGGACACCCGAAAATCCAAAATTATATACTGTAAAAATCACACTTGACAATGATGATTTAACTGACGAAATTGGTTTTCGTACCATTGAAACTAAAGGAACTCAGATTTTGCTGAACGGAAAGCCCATTTTTTGTCGCGGTATTTGTATACATGAGGAAACAGCTTTTAGCAATAGCCGTGCTTATTCAAAGGAAGATGATTTAGTATTGCTCAACTGGGCAAAGGAAATGGGTTGTAATTTTGTACGATTAGCGCATTATCCCCACAACGAACAAATGATTCGTCAAGCCGAAAGACTCGGACTATTGGTATGGTCCGAAATTCCATGCTACTGGACTATTCAATGGACAAACCCGGATACCTACAAAAATGCAGAAGCACAATTAACGGATATGATTACACGCGATAAAAACCGGGCTAATGTAATTATCTGGTCCATTGCGAATGAAACTCCTCACGGCGCTGAACGACTAAAATTCCTGACAAGTTTGTCAGAAAAAGCTCGTTTACTCGACCCTACCCGACTTATTGGGGCCGCTATGGAAAAGAATGAAATTAAGCCCGGATTATTGACTGCGCAAGACGAGTTAGGAAAAGTGCTCGACCTTATAAGTTTTAATACCTATATTGGTTGGTACGATGGAATGCCCGAAAAATGCGATCGTGTTAACTGGACTTTTAATATTCAAAAGCCGGTATTCATAAGCGAATTTGGTGGTGAGGCTTTGTATAATTATCATGGCAAGGAGAATGAGCGTTTTACCGAAGAATTTCAGGAAGATTTATATGTGCGAAGTGTCAATATGTTCAAACGAATTCCAGGATTGGCAGGTGTAACCCCTTGGATATTAAAAGATTTCCGATCTCCACGACGTCAGCTGCGTGAGTTTCAGGATGATTTTAACCGCAAAGGTGTAATTTCAGATAAGGGACAAAAAAAGAAAGCATTTTTTATTATGCAAAAATGGTACGAAGAATTAAAACAGCAATACAAGTAAATCTGCATTATGAGAAAATGTATGTTTCTTTTTATGGTCTTCATTTTCCAAGCTGGAGCTAACGCAAAGCCAACAAATAAAGCAGCATACATGTATTTTGTGCCAAAAATTCATGAAGTGTCCTTTTTAATGCCAGCAGGTAAAACTATCCCTTTCGATTGGAAAGTGGCAGAAATAAAACCAAAGGGCGAAGGAATTTCATTGAATTGGGATACGAAATTAAATGCGAAAAACAAGCAAGTATTCTTTCGGCTGACAAGTGCAACCGATGTTCGTGAGAATTGTACGTTGGAATTATTATTATCTCAATCACTTACAGTTATTGGCATACTCGATATTCGGTTTGCTCATTAGATGCAGCCTTTTCAGCTTGAAATTTACTAAATTCAGTTAAAGCAAATTGAGAAAGAAGGGGTCACTATTAAGATGTTATCGGTAACTCTATTGGCGACCGAGCAGACACCAAACAACACGACATTGAACAAACATTTAAGACAACAAGTAACGACATGACAGGACTTCTAACCAACGGGCAAACGCTTCAAAAAAAAAAAAATACCGCCAACGCACAAAAAAAATTGTATATTTCCTAACAATTTAAATATATTAAAATGAAAATAACATTAACCTTATTACTTGCATTCGCCCTTAATCATTATTTAACAGCGCAGGTACTTGTTGTTCCCCCAAGCCCAGGAAGTTTAGCAACTGTAGAACATCTAACACAGTCTGATGATTTTATTGTTGAGGTAAAAAAAGCCGATGATGCTAATTATACAACCTGCTTTGTATATAAAACCGACAATTGGGCTTCCAATATGTATGGTAGCGAACGCCGACCTCAAAAAGCCGCATCATTTACTAATGTTTCGTTTAGTGGCGGTGCTATTGATGTGCGCATCACTACAAACTTTACTGCCAATTCGGTAAAAATTAGACCCCTGAATTATAACATTAATCCTAACAAATCAGGTAATCTTATAACCTTCAGGCTCGATTCTCCTAAAAAGTTATCTATTGAAGTAAACGATCGCAATAACCCATTGTTTCTTTTCTTTGATACACCCGATGTACCTAATACTGGGGCAACACACTACTATGGGCCAGGTGTGCATGATGTAGGAATGAAAAAAGTAATTAAATCAAACGAAAGTGTTTATATAGCCGGAGGTGCAGTGGTAGAAGGTACATTTATGATTGCTGAAGGTGCAACAAATATCAACTTCAGAGGGCGCGGAATTATTTCGAATGGGGCACTGCCAACATTAGAGGCACAGGGCGGCACGAGTAATGCAACATTATTTCAAAACGCAACAATATCAGGCGCAACACTATACAACTCTTCTTGCAATAATATAACATTTGAAGGTTTTATCATTACCAACGGTGCGGGTTGGACCTTTGCGCTTGCAAACTATGGTCATTCCAGCCATCATAATTCATGGCGCAATATTAAAGAAGTAGAATGGAGTGGCTGTACCGATGGTATTTGGTTTGATGGTGATAATAATACCATTGATGACTGTTTTATTTTTAATAACGATGATGCTGTAACCACGCATGGCTCTAACAATTGTACGATTAAAAACACTACGACATGGGGTGGAAATTGGGGTCACTTATTTTATCATGACGATTATGGCTCTTCGTCGGGCATTACTTTCGAAAACATTAATTCCATAGGGAAAGACGCCTGCAAAGAGATGATTTGGGTAATGAGTCGTTCGGGGGCATCAAATAGTGTTGAGGATGTAACCTTTAGAAACGTGCGTATAGAAGAACATATAAAAAGGAGTTCTTACAACGTTGCAAAATTAATTAAATTCGAGTTAAAAAATAACAAAGTGAAAAATTGGCAATTCGAGAATTTTACAGTCGATGATAAGAATGATGATGAGGGAGATATTTATGGTACAGCCACTGGTGCCGTTGATGGAATTAAGTTTTGCAACTTAAAAATGGCTGGCAGTTTTGTAAACTCACTTGCTGAGGCTAATATGGATAAAAATGCTTACGCAACAAATATTACTTTTTGTACCACTACAGAAGTTGATCAATCAAATACAGACAATAAGTTTGTTATTTACCCTAACCCTGCAAATGATTACATTATTATAGAAGGTTTAGGTACTAATTCCAAAATTGAATTATATGATGTTTTAGGTAAAAAAGTGTTGACAAAAATAGCAACTACAAATAGTATAAAAATAGATATAGTAGATTTAAGCAATGGAATCTATTTTTATGTAATTTTTAATGAAGACGCTATTTTAAAAGGTCAAAAAAATGTAAAAAAAATAATAATAATTTAATCAAAATAATTACACAATAAAACAAGTTCGTTCAAAAAAATATAAAATTCAAAAATGAAATTCAAAAAATCATTCAAAGTAATTGGTTTGTTGCTTCTGGGAGTCCTGTTTTCAACTAATATTTTTGGGGCAACGAATAAAAAACATCCGGTAATACTACTCCGCTCAGGTTGGCAAACTGAAAATATTGGTGATATTGCCCATACACCCGGTTTTTTGGCTTTGGCAGAAAAATATATTCCAAAGGCAGAAGTAATCTTTTGGCCCTATTACCATTATTTGCCCGAAAATGAGGTTGAAATGTTGAGAAAACGATTTCCAAAAATGAAATTAGTTCAGGGAAATCTCTCGGCTAATGGTGTTGCTTCAACTCCTGAACTGGCAGAAGCGATAAAAAGGTCGGATATTTTCATCAATAATTCGGGTCCAGCTACCATTGGATGGGCCGATGCTACTGCTTATAAAAAATCAACAGGAAAGCCAATTGGTGTGTATGGCGTAACCTATGGTTTGTACGGTACACCAGAGAAAGATATTTTAAGTCAGGCGGAATTTGTTTTTTTTCGTGATACTGTTTCGCTGGAAAGAGCCAAACGTGAAGGTATTAAAGCAAAATTAATGGCTTGGGGTCCCGATGCAGCTTTTGCAACCGATGTTGAAGATGAAATTCGAGCAATTACTTTTTTGAAAGAAAACAAATTGGAAGAGGATAAATTTGTTTGTTGCATTCCCAAGCATCGAATGACTCCCGTTTGGTTACATGTGCATAAAAACAGACCTTTCGATGCGGTGCGCAATAATCGCAATGAAGCGATGAAAGAACATGACCACGCTCCTATGATTGAGGCAATTACAGCCATTGTACGGCAAACAAACCTCAAGGTCTTGATTGTGCACGAAGATGAAACTCAACTGTCCATTGGTAAGGATTGGATTTTCGATAAACTGCCTGAAGATGTGAAACCTCGCGTTGTGTGGAGAAATTCGGGTTGGCTTACAGACGAGGCGATTAGTATTTACAAACGCTCAGTTGGTCTTTTCAGTCACGAGCAACACAGTCCGATTATGTGTATTGGGCACGGAATACCCGCGATATTGGTTCGTTGGGAAGAACAAAGTAGCAAAGGTACAATGTGGGAAACGATAGGATTGAAAGACTGGGTTTTTGATTTTGACAATGAATACGACATAAAACGTTATGTTCCTGCGGTGCTCGATATGGTTACGAATCAGAAAGCTGCCAAGGCAAAAGCAAACAAAGCAAGAAAATTTGTTGAGAAAAAACAGAAAGAAAGTATGTTGGTAGTGAAGAAAACAATAAAATTTGCCATGCAATAGTTCTCTTTATTGCAGGCTTGATTTGTACTGTAATCTCGGGATGTAATTGATTTTAAAATGTATTATTGATATATAATTTGTGAAATGAAAAAGGTGTTTCTTATTGCAGTCAGCTTTTTACTATGTGTTTCAACTACCTATTCTCAGGGCTTAACGATTGAGGGTAACTGGAAATATTCCCTCGAAGATAAAAAAGAATTCAATCAACCGAATTTTGATGACTCTGGTTGGTCTGAATTGGAAACCTTGTATTATAGGGCGCTTAAAGATAAAACTTACAACATAATGCTTTGGGTTCGCAAAACTGTTTTTATTCCGTCGAGTTTGAAAGAAGATTTTGAAAAGACAGGAAACCTGACTTTGAGCATGGGCAAAATCGAACAATCGGACGAGACATATTTGAACGGAAAATTGATTGGTTCGACCGGCTCAGGGGCAACGATGCGCAACTATTTGATTAATAAAGAAGATATACTGTGGGATAAAGAAAATGTTATTGCTATTCGGGTCGGTCATTGGGGTACATTCTCGATGTCTGCTAAGCCTAAATTTATTCAAGCCGATCCCGAGCATTTTTTTGTTTATCGTGCTGGGTTAAAAAATGGCGATGTAAAAGCCCCTATTCTCAAAAAGGATTTGATTTATCAATTGAACATTACCAATAAATCGAATAAGGCTCCCAATGGTTTGTTGAAAGCAGATTTTTACAATTTTGCCGGAACAAAGATTTATTCTGCACAAAAGAATATAACCTTGGCAATTGGTGAAAATGCAATTGAGTTTCCCTACAATTCACCATCTCCATTTGTAAAAGTTGTTTATTCATTGTCAATTCCGGAATATAACTACAGCGGTGAATGGAATGGCGAATTTGGATATGATGATATAGTTTATCATTCCGTGCTACCGGTAGTGCCTTACAAAGCGGCTCAAAACTATGTGCCTGCAGCATTAAACCAATTAAAAATCGAAGGATGGTTGGGTGAACGTTTGAAAGCAAATACTGAACAACGCCTTTACAAAGTAGATGAAGAAGCTTTGCTGGCCGGATTTATCAATCGCCCGGGAGCACATTCCTGGATTGGCGAGCACATCGGCAAGTTTCTCGAAGCTGCTTGTAATGCCTATGCCAACAACGGCGATCCGGCGCTCAAAATTCAAATTGACCGAAGTGCCCAGCAGTTAATTGGCGCTCAGTTGAGCGACGGATATTTAGGGACTTACGATATGGACAGTCATTGGACAAGCTGGGATGTGTGGTCGCACCGTTACGATTTGATGGGTTTGCTTCGCTATTACGAATTGTCAGGCTTTAAGCCAGCTTTAGAGGCATCCCAAAAAATTGGCAATTTGTTGATTCAAACTTTCGGTATAGAAGAAGGAAAGAAAAATATTATTAGAGCCGGTGGACACGTTGGGATGGCTGCTACATGTGCCATTGAGTCGATGATTGAATTATATCGGTTTACAGGTGAGAAAAGATATTTGGACTTCTGTTATTATATTATCAAAAGCTACGATACACCTGGTGGTCCTGCCATAATTTCTACACTTAATACAGTTGGTAGAACAGATAAAGTGGCTAACGCCAAGGCCTATGAGATGATGTCAAACTTTTTGGGTATTATTAAATTATACCGTATAACCAACGATGAACAATTCTTGAAACCGTTGGTTGTAGCTTGGAATGATATCGTATCTAAACGCTTGTATATTACCGGAACCACCAGTTCGTTCGAGCATTTTCAGGACGATCATATTTTACCTGCAGAGAATGAATCGCACATGGGCGAAGGTTGTGTAACCACTACATGGATACAATTTAATTACCAACTTTTTTGCATTTCGGGTGATATAAAATATCTTGACGAATTGGAACGGTCAATATATAATCACCTGACAGGTGCCGAAAACCCACAAACGGGTGGAGTGAGTTATTATACTGCACTTAATGGTGAAAAGCCATACAAAACTGAAATAACATGCTGTATGTCGAGCGTACCACGGGCAATAGCAATGATTCCGCTTTTTGCTGATGGTAAAATCAATAGCACACCCGCAATTATACTTTATCAACCCGGAGTATTTAGAACCCTTGTGGACAATAGCTCAAAAAATACTGTTGAATTCAAAACTTCGGGTAATTACCTTGTTGATGAGAAAGTTTCTATAATAGTCAACCCCTCAAAAAAAGCAAAGTTCAACGTTTTATTCCGCAAACCTTATTGGGCAAATGATTTTACTATTTTGGTAAATAAGGTAAAACAACCTATTGGTTCCGGATTTGTTGGTGTAGAACGTGTGTGGAAAAAGGGCGACATTGTGGAAGTGAGCTTCAAAATGGTTGTAAAAGTACTCGATGGTGGCATTAGCTATCCCGGAAAAATTGCCATTCAACGTGGACCCCAAATACTTTCC
>JBBQMQ010000007.1:0-26047 GCA_038329115.1 Bacteroidales bacterium | reverse complement strand
AGTATGATGATAATCCTTTTATAGAGGAACTTCCCCAGCCGGCATATTGTGTTGTACTTCCCGACTTCAATACTTTCCCATACACACTATTTAGTGTGAGTTGCATGGCTTTTTGGGCGTATTGAACACTGTCGGTCATTGCATATAGAAAAGCACTCAAAGCTGCTTGTATAGGCTGATTTCGAATGGAATCAAAATTATTTGGTGCTGCTATTAATCCTAAATCATTCAGTTTGTATTGAATTCGAATTTGATTAAGAATTTTCCCGTAAGTTTCCTGTTTTGACTTTAGTTGAAGGGCAGTTTTTTCCGAACTATTAAAAAGAATTCGTGGATGTTGTTGTGAAAATACAGATGTACAGGCAATTATAAAAACTACAGTTATCAAAAAGGTTCTCATGGTGATTTTTTGGATTTGAATAAAGGGTTAACATTTAAAAAGTATGAATGCGAAACAATAAACAGACAGAAGACGTACAATGAGCACAAAAACCTTAAGTGGTTACAAAATTTAATCGAAATAATTTACAATCTTATATTAGGGAGAACTGGTGGTTTATACGTCATATTGGTTTGTTCTCTGTGTCTGGAATCAGATTTTCAACCCGAAAATCGCAGCAACACCAATAAAATGTTAATATTTAATAGATTAAGATAGTAGTAAATTTTATGAATATAAAAATACAAAAATACTTAGCCGTATTATCAGTAATTTTTCTGTTTAGCAATTGCTCAAAATATTCGAGTAAAAACGAATACAATATTCTTGATTTTGGTGCAATAAATGATTCCACAATCCTTTCAACCAAAGCTATCCAACAGGCAATTAATGCTGCATCAGCAAACGGTGGCGGCAAAATTATTTTCCCGCAAGGAGTCTACCTAACGGGGACAATTGTACTGCAAAATAATGTAAGTTTGTATCTTGCAGAAGGTTCAAGGATTAAAGGTTCTGAGAGACACGAAGATTATTTGTTTCATCGTACAAAAATCAATATTTATCCTGACCCTGATAGAGCTAACTTAATTTACGCCGATAATGTGAAAAATATTTCTATTGAAGGAAAAGGAGTTATTGATGGCAACGGCACAAAATTCTGGAAACCATTCAATACAATGCCTCGGTGGATTAAACCGCAACAAGGACGTGTGAGTAATATGATTGAAATAAATAACTCGAAAAACATAGTGATAAAAGGAGTTACATTGACAAATAGTCCTGAATGGACTTGTCATTTGTTCAATTGTGATGATATACTTGTAGATGGAATTCGGCTAATTAACAATTTATATGGACCAAATAACGATGGCGTTGATGTTTCAGGATGTAAAAACGTAATAATAACCAATTCAACCATTAAAACCTGCGACGATGCAATATGCATTAAAACCTTTCCAAGCAGCCGTGAATCATCCAATATAGTGGTTTCAAATTGTATATTACAAACCACTTGTGTAGCATTAAAACTAGGAGAAACATTTAAAAACATATCAGACATAACTGTTAACAACTGCGTTATTTTCAAATCCTCCAGAGCTATCGGCATTTATGGAGACGATGGTGGCACACTCGAAAATATAAATATTTCAAATATTGTTTGCAATACCAATGCTCCGCTAGTATTGAACCGACCAATACAAATTGGTATTTGGAACTCAAAAAAAGGCAAAGCAGGTAAAATTAGAAACATAAAAATTACTAACTTTACAGCCACAACTGAAGGTCGCATTATGATAACTGCCATTGATGGATCGATGGTAGAGAAGGTGACAATGCGCGACATTAACATAAACTATCCAATGATAGAAGACCCTACTTTGTACGCTGAAGGAACAACAAGTAGTCAGTTTGCAGCAATAGATATGGAGGCAAAAAAAGCCAAAGCAGCCATAATTGCTCAAAATGTAGATGGATTGTTTATAGATAATTTAAGTATTACATGGCCAACCGATAAGATACCAACTGAGTGGCAATGGAAAGAGCGTATAGAGAACGGCAGTGATAGAGTTCATACGCCAAATTATGCAAATCCAAAAAGTACAGAATTTTCTATTCTTTGGGCTAAAAATGTAAAATCAGGTATTGTAAATGTCCCTTTTTCAAAAGCTTCTTCAAGCAAAATGAAAGATTTTATACTGATTAACAGCAAAATAAAAACCAACAAATAGTTTTTTATTTAAACGTTAAACATAATTATTTATTTCAAAGTTAACATTGAAAAACAAAATAACTCCTTCTTAAAATTGGGTAATTAAGGAATCTCACTTTCGTTCTCGTCTTCTAAACAATATAATTAATTAACTTCCAAAATAAAATTATGCTAAAATCTCTATATAAATTCAGTTCATTATTCTTGTTTTTTTGTGTTTTTTTGCAGAGTAATATAGCACAAAATGCATTCCAACCACTAAATAAATCGCTCGAAAATGCCAAATTTATTGGCAGTGAAAAGCTCTATTATGGTGCTGCATATTATCCTGAAGTATGGGCTGAATCTGAAATTGACAAGGATATTATCAGAATGAAAGAGCTGAAAATGAATGTGATGCGTATTGCAGAATTTTCGTGGAGCAAAATGGAACCTGCTGATGGCAAGTACGATTTCTCTTGGCTTAAACACATAATTGAAAAACTGCATGCCAATGGAATTGATGTGATATTGTGCACCCCAACTGCAACACCACCTGTATGGTTGAGCCAAAAACATCCTGAGATGTACCAGGTGAATGAGCAAGGACAAAGACTTACCCAAGGTGCCCGACGAAATTGTAGTTATACAAGCAAAGTTTATCGACAGTACTCTGAGAGAATTTGTTTGCAAATGGCAAAGGAATTTGGTAATTTTCCCGGAGTGATTGGTTGGCAAACCGATAATGAATTTTCTCTTTCTCCCGATTATAGCAAAGAAACGAATGTAATTTGGCTGAAATGGTTGAAAAACCGATATCAATCAATTGAAAATTTGAATCGACTTTGGTGTACCGACTTGTGGAGTCAAACGTATCAGACGTTTGAGCAAATTTTAATGCCCACTTCCTTGGTTTGGAACCATCCAACGTTGCGTTTTGCATGGACAAATTTCACCAACGACATGATTGTTGAATTTCAAGATGTCCAAATTGCTGCCATTCGTAAATACAGCAAATTGCCCATAACCCATGACGGAATGCCTGGTCAAACTATTGATTATGAGAAACTTTTTAAGAATCTTGACTTTACCGCGATTAATAATTATCATAGTTTCGAGGCTTATGATTTAATTCAGAGCAATTATGATCGCATGAGAGGTTTTAGCAAGGGCTATCACTGGCTTTTTGAGACTGCACCAAATTATTCTGGTGGTGGTCAAACCTGGTATTTACATCAAATTCCGGGAAGTATGAAAGCGGCACTTTGGATGAATTATGGCTCTGGTGGACAAGGTTCTATGTTTTGGCTTTGGCG
The DNA here is from genome assembly GCA_038329115.1 of Bacteroidales bacterium. Lineage (GTDB taxonomy): Bacteria > Bacteroidota > Bacteroidia > Bacteroidales > Paludibacteraceae > Paludibacter. Next base: position 22,602 of record JBBQMQ010000007.1, on the reverse strand, counting down.
TCAACATCGCTCTGGTCAGGAAATGGTACATGGCTCCATTTTATCAGCGTGGGGAGCTGAAGTTTCAAATTATCAGGAAATTAAGGAAATGGGTGCAGAAATAGAAAAAGCTTCTCCGTTTTTAATGAATAATCCTGTTGCAAAAGCAGAAGCTGCAATTATTTACAGTCATACATCCGAAAATGGATTCAAAATTGAGGAGTATGCAAATGGAATAAAATACTATCAGGATTGGACGTATAGGTTCTATCGGGCTATGGTCGATGCCTATATTTTTAGAGATGTAATTTATCCGTCGGCTGATATTGCTGCTTATAAATTAGTGTTTGTTCCATTGCTTCCAATTATTGATGAACAATTTCAGGTAAAACTAAAAAAGTGGGTAGAACAGGGTGGAACACTGATACTTGGTCCAATGACTGGTTATCGGAACGAAGAATGGAGTCAGTTTGTGAATCATTTTACGGGAAATATTGAAGATTGGACAGGAATTTATACTCAATCGCTTATTCCAATTGGCACTGCCCGCCGACCGCAGGAAATTCCATTTATGCTTGATTTCAAATCGGATTTGTCAATTCCAACATCTGAATCATCACTTTGGAGTTTAGCTTTGCAAAGCGAAAATGCCAACGTTTTAGCACGTTATAATGGTGGAGCACACGATAAAAAATCTGCGATTATCGAACATGCCGTTGGAAAAGGAACTGTAGTTATTCTAGGAACCGATCCGGGAAAAATTGCGATGAAAAAAATCTTGTTGCAATACGCTCAAAAAGCTAATATTAAACCCTTGGCAAGTGGCGATGAATCTGTAGTGGTAGTTCCACGAAAAGGAAAAGAGAATGGTTGGGTAATTGTAAACCTTTCAAAACAAGCTCGCAAAATAACGCTAAATTCAGCAGCTTCTCAATTTGTCAATATTCTAAAGGATTCAACTGTTAGCTCAAAAGAGTTTAACTTGAAACCCTTTGAAGTACAAATCTTGAAAGAAAATTAGTTATTGATAAAAATCCTCACAACTGGATACTAATTTCCAACTATAAATCCGCAACTTTTGAATGAAAAATCACAGTAAAATATTAATGCTCTTTTTTCTGTCAATTAATTTCTCACTCGCATTTACTCAGCAAAATAACGTAGTTCTGAATAAAGTAGATCCATTTTGGGGGGTGAATGAAGGGAATATTTTTCCTGGAGCATCCATCCCGTTTGGCATGATTAAATTGGGGCCGAATATTCGCGTTGGCTGGAATCCGGCTTCGGGATACCGCAGCTATGAGCCAATCGTAGGTTTTTCGCACAACCAATCGAGTGGTACTGGTGGCAGCCCGAGATATGGAAATCTGTTAGTAATTCCACAACTTGACTCACTAATTACCAGCCGATATAAACGGTATGTAAAACAGAATGAATACGCTGAGCCGGGATATTATACTGTTACTACTCGTGATGGAAATGCGTCTATCCGATCCGAACTAACTACTACAAAAACAGTTGGTTATCATCGTTATACCTATTTTAGAAAATACGCCACCAATACTGAATTTGATGCAAATGTAATTTTTGACGTATCTAATTGCACTAGTCGAATAAAAAACGGAAAGCCACTAACTTATTGCAGGACAGGTTTTGTCCAAATTGTTTCTGATTCTCAAATAGAAGGTTGGGCAGAATGTTATGGTGGTTGGGGTGGTGAAAATCCCTACACCCTTTATTTTGGAGTAAAATTTGATGAACCCTTTTTATCATCCGGGGTTTGGGAAAATGAAAAACAAACTTCAAATCGTTCCTTGCAGTTTGTCAATAAGGAACAATCGGACAAACGATTTGGGGCTTTCGTTAGGTTCAATAAAAAGAATAACGGTCAAGTAAATTTCAAGGTATCAATTTCGTATGCAGGAATTGAAAATGCTCGAGAGAATTTAATTGCAACAAACACTATTGACTTTGATCAGGTAAAATCGAAAGCATCCGATTTATGGGCAGAAAGACTCAATAAAATTCAAGTAAAGGGTGGTTCCCCACTTTCGCAGAAGCTTTTCTATAGCGCCTTGCGCAATACAATGCTTATGCCAACCGATGTAACAGGCAGCACAAATTGGAAAGGTGAAACACCACATTATTGGGATTTTTATTGCTTGTGGGATGTTTTCAGAGCCACCATGCCGCTTTACACACTTATCTATCCAGCCGATCAGCGTCGAATGATTAATTGCTTATTGGATATTTATTCGCAAAAAGGATTTTTGCCGGATGCTTGGATTGCCGAAAATTATGCACAAATTCAAGGAGGAAGCAATGCAGATGTTGTAATTGCTGATGCAGTAGTAAAAAAATTAGGTGGATTTGATACAAATCTGGCATTAGCTGCGGTTAGAAAGAATGCCGAAATTGTTCCTGAAAATCCAGGTATTTTTGGACGTTTTTTGACTGACATAAACAAATATGGGTATGTGCTGCCTTCAACCGTTGCAGGTTCGGTATCACGCACCCTCGAGTACGCTTATAACGATTTTTGCATTTCGCAAGTTGCTGGAAATGTAGGAGATACGAAATTACAGCAGAAATACAGAAAGAAGTCATTGCAAGTATACGATTTATTTCACCCTGATTATAAAATGTTTTGGGGAAAGGATAGTTTAAAGCAATGGTGTCCAAATTTTTCAGCAATTCCAACCAGAGGGGACTCGTGGAATGATCCTTATTTCTACGAAGGCGGATCAATAATTTACTCCACCTATTTGCCACACGACATGAGTGGATTGATAACCCGAATGAGCGGAAATAAATCGTTTATTAAATATTTAGATTATCTGTTTGATTCTGATATTTTTAAAATTGAAAATGAGCCGGAATTTCTTGTGCCCTATTTGTATGTATATGCCGGTGATTATGCTTCGACAGCAAAACACGTAAAAAACATATTGACAACTAATTATGTTCCTGGAAATGAAGGATTGCCTGGTCAGGATGATTCTGGCTCGATGTCAGCTTGGTATGTATTTAGTTCGATGGGATTTTTTCCGGTTGCTGGTCAGGATTTGTATTTAATTGGAACACCACAATTTGAAGAAACCACCATACAGCTTGAAGGCAACAAAACGTTTATCATCAAATCAAAAAACCTGACGGATAAAAATATTTATGTTACTAAAGCAACGTTGAATGGCAAAAAAATAAATCAAGCTTGGTTTAAACATTCACAAATTTGCAATGGTGGAAAATTGGAACTCGAAATGAGTGATAAGCCCAACAATTGGGGAAATGCGGTTGTGCCACCTTCTTTATCCAATAGTTCTGTAAAAATTTATTAACATTATGCGGCAATAGTGCCGTAAAATAGTAGCTCTTTGACATTCTGGTTATTTTTGAGTACGTTTGGTTTAATAGCAAACATTGCAATAAATCTTTCTAATAGTAATGTATTGTGATTGATGGTTTTAACATCTGCCATTGAAAATGATTTACGTTGTTCAATCGGTATGGAATACCAATGCACAACCTTTGCTATATTAACCGCTGTAAGGGAAAAATTGAAATGAGAATGCAGTTTTTCTTTGTTTCTTGCTTGACAGGTTGTAAGGCTCGTGTGCTCTTTTGCATCTCGATAAATAAATTCAATCTGAAATCGCATTTGATACATTTCAAAAACTTCGGTGGCTTCCATTTCTATGTTTGTTTAGAAATACACTTTTGTTGAAGTTACTTTTCCATCTTTAAGAAATTGAACATACGCTATTCTCACAAGTTGATTTAGTGCCACAGCATGAACAACGGCAGAGTAAATGCGTATATCCTCGTTTTCTTTTTCGATCCTGAAATGCTTCATGTCCATGTTCGTGAAATCTACAGCCTCTCCATTTGTCTTGGCACGACCCCGTTTGCCAGTCTTCTTAATCTGAAGAATATAACGCAAACGGACATCATCACGAAAGCGAGAGATAACATCAAGTCCACAACTTGTAAGCACAGAAACGAATGGTTCTTTGGAGAAATATCCATCTACGACCACCACCTCGGCCAATTTTTTTAGTTCTTCGGCCTTTTCTTTAAAGATACGGGCGTAGAATTCAAGAAGTGTTTCTGATTCAAGTGGCAGGGTTTGAATTGCCTCTAAGTGGAGTGCGGTATGATTATCCAAATCAAGGATAGCAATACCGCCTATTTCTAAGCCCCATTTGGCTTTGTTGGCGCAGCCTGACCAAAACCAGCCAACACCCTCGGTTTTACGCCCTGATTTAGGGATGTAGCTTGGGTCAAAGGCAATTGCCCTGCGCTGTCCACAATACTGATTTATAAGTGCTGCATTAAAGTTGAAGGCATCAAATTCCCCTTCAAACTGCTGTCGGTATCGCTGTTCGCCATACTGCCCGTATCTGCCTAATTGCAAGAAATTGACAGGTGATTTAATACTCAAAAAAAGCCAAAGAACGTCTTTTACAAAGTCCCTATGCCATTTATTAAGCGGTTGTGGGAAAAATTTAAAACATTGCTCACATAGGGAGCTGTATGATAAATGAGTCTTGGAAATCATGTCTTTATAGGGGTTGAATTATCTATAAAGATACTGATATCCAATGACTTATACAAATTAAAACGGGGTTGTTTTCTTGATAATCACACGTTTAACATAAAGATTAACGAACTATTGTTATCAAGATAAAAGATGAGAAAATTTGAAAATTTGAAAATGATACTATTTGTTGTACTGTTTAATATCAGTGCAATAGATGGATTTTCCACAGAAATTTCCGTGAATTCAGCACCTGTAATTGGAGGTCAGGTAATAATTGAAAAAGGACAAACACCCGAGGAAATCGAAGCACTTTTTGCTACGCTGCGTGATTGCAATATGACCATTTGTCGGATTCGAATGTTTGAATCGTATATGCATGATAGCAAAGGAAACTGGGACTTTTCTACTTTTGATATTGCTTTCAAAGCAGCGGAACGTAATAATGTAAAAATAATTGCAACTTTGTTTCCATATACTGAGTTTACTGATATTGGCGGTTTTAAATTTCCACGTACCAATACGCATTTGGCTTCAGTAGCCAGCTATATCAAGGCAGTAACCATGCATTTTAAAACGTTTCGGGCTTTGTACGGTTGGGTGTTGATGAATGAAATTGGTAGCGGCAAAGCACCTGTTCAGCAAGAATTTACTTCAAAACAATTTAAATTGTGGCAAAAAACAGATACCGTAAAGAGTTTTAACGCCCAAGGTTCGCCCATCATGACGTTCCAGAAAGAGCGTTTTTTGCTCGATTACAATACCTGGTATTTACAATGGTTATCCTCTCAGGTTAAAAAGTACGACACAGCACATCATTTGCATGTGAATACACACGCTATTTTTGATACTTACTCCGAATATAATTTTTCAAAATGGCGTGGTATTTTGGATAGTTTTGGCGGTTCAGCTCATGCCAGTTGGCATTTTGGAAATTTCAATCGCAGCCAATATCATTATGCCATGTCGGCAAATAGCGAAATTATTCGTTCGGGAGCTGGTGAAAAACCTTGGTTAATGACCGAAATACAAGGTGGCAACAATATTTGGAGTGGCGGAATCCCAATGTGTCCTACCAAAGAAGAAATAGAACAATGGATGTGGACTGTGATTGGCACAGGAGGAAAAGGTATGATATTCTGGTCGCTGAATCCCCGCACCAGCGGCATTGAAGCGGGTGAATGGGCTTTGCTCAATTATCTGAACCAACCGTCAGATAGGCTGGAAATGGTAGCAAAGACTGCCGGAATTATCAAGAAATATGCAAATATTTTTGCTTCTGCCAAAGTAGAAGAATCTGGTGTGTCGATACTATATACCCGAGAATCGCTTTGGTGCGAACGAAATGCTGAAACAGCCGGACAAGACCTGACAGGCAGAGCACCCGGAGCTGCCATAAAATCGGTTATTGGTTTTTACGAAACCCTTTCTCAAATGGGTATTCAGTGCAATATCAAATGTATGGATGAGTTTGATTTTAGCGATAAAAATGTACAAAACAAAACTATCATTATTCCACATCAAATAGCTTTGCCAAAGAAATTCAAGCAAATGTTGACTGACTTTGTTGCAAATGGCGGACAGTTGATTGTAGAAGGATTAACAGCCTATTTTGATGAACAAATGCACCTGCAATTTAGTAAACAATTTCCTTACCGTGATTTGTTTGGAGGTTTAATATCCGAAACTCCACTCAAAGATAATTTGTTTAACATACAGTTTATTGATAGTGCATTCATGCTACCATTACATGCTTGGGAGGGACATATTCAAACTGAACATTCAAAAGTACTGGCAATAAATAAAGCTGGCAATACATTGGTAAGCAGCAATTCTTATGGCAAAGGAAATGTGATTTGGATTCCATCCTGTGTAAGTATCGGTGCCCGTGAAACAACGAATTACAAACCTTTATCTGATTTGCTCTCAAAATACATAGTGCCACGTTTGTCCGAAAACACCATTCGTTTTAAGCAATTCTCGCCCGGAGTTTTAATGAAAGTACTTGCAACAAATAACGATCGGATTTTGATTTTAATCAATAAAAGTGGAAAAGAAGCTTCAATTGCATTAACAGGAATTGAAGCTACAAACCAGCTGATTCAATTGAATTCAACCAGTCAAAATAGACTTGAGACTGCCTCAATAAGTTTGCAAAATGAAGAAACAAGAGCGTTTTCATTAAAATAGACACCTTAAATTTAAACCTTAAAATCAATTCATCCGTAATTCAACATTTTTATGAAGTCAAAATCTCTTTTTCTTTTTAGTTTGATCTTTTTAGCTCTCACTCAGTTAGTCGCTCAAAAACAGGTAGTGTTGGATAATTACTACAACAATGAATTTGACAGTACAGGCAAACCATTTCATTACCTTTGGAATGATACTGCCATGAGCGGATTCTCTCAATTTGGAACATTATTCAAAGCCAAAAAGGCTGTTCTATCGATACTGAAAACCAAGCCAACATGCAAAAACCTGAAAAATGCTGACGTTTATATTATTGTTGACCCTGATACTAAATTAGAAACCGCAAAACCAAATTTTATGGACAAATCAGCAGCAACTTCTATTGCAAATTGGGTGAAAAAGGGTGGTGTTTTACTTATGCTGACAAATGATAGTGCTCATGCTGAATTAGAAAATTTCAACCTACTCGCTGAGAAATTCGGGATAAAGTTTGGCAACCTGACTTTGCATCCCGAAAAATCAATTCCTGGACAAACACGCAATTTTAATAGTTGCGCTTCAACAAATTTCCCTAATCATCAACTATTTAAAGATGTTCGTAAAATTTTTCTGAAAGAAATTGCGCCTCTATATTGCAGTTCAACTGCAAAACCTATTTTGACTGAAAATGGCGAAGTGTTGATGGCTGAAGTCAGCTACGGCAAAGGGTATGTGCTGGCAATAGGTGACCCTTGGCTTTACAACGAATACATAGATCACATGTTATTGCCCGCAGATTTCGAAAACCTGAAAGTAGCAAAAAATTTGGTGGATTTACTGCTTTCCAAATAATAAGTTGATTCGTGTTTTTGTCGTTTTTAGCGTATTGAACTAAAGAACCAGTGCTTAGCTATATGTATTTGAAGCAGTTTTGGTTAGTTTTGAAAAAACATGCATTGGAAGTGCCTGAATACTATCACTTTCAATATTATTTTACTAAGACGACTTTTTGACTACTTAAATTTTAAATTACAAATTATCAATAATAATCGCATTCTTATTGGTGAAAAAATAAATTGTTTATCGATAATTATAAAAAAACCATTTAAAATGAAATCAACCCCGTTTCCAAAAAAACGTATTTTTTTTCTTATCATCCTCTTTTCTTGCTTGCATATTAATGCTCAGTCACTGTTAGACAAACGGATAAATGAGTTGGTAAATGCAATGACTACGCAGGAAAAAATCAATCAACTCATCAACAGTAGTTTTGGAGGAACTCCAGAAAATACACGACTAAGGATTCCTGGTTTTGCAATGGATGATGGTCCTCATGGCATTCGATTTGCAACTTCAAAACGGAATGGAAGAACAGCCACTGCATTTCCAACAGGAATAGCAATGGCAGCAACTTGGGATCAGGACATTGCGACCAAAGTGGGTGATGCAATGGGAATTGAATTTTGGGCATTTAACCGCAATGAGCAATTAGGACCTTGTATTGATATTTGTCGCGATCCTCGTGGTGGACGTTCGTCCGAAAGTGGTGGTGAAGATTCATATTTGGCAGGAAAAATTGGTAAATCTGTTGCCATTGGCATTCAACGAAATCCAGTAATTGCCACTGTAAAACATTTTATGGGAGAAAGTAAGCAATCAAATCGCGTTAAAATGAATGTGCTGGTTACCGATCGATGGTTGATGGATTTTTCGGGATATAATTTCCGACAGGTGGTTCAGGAGGCTGGAGTTATGTGTGTTATGGGCGCTTACAATCACATAAATGGAGATTTAGCTTGTGAAAATACGGCATTACTTCAAACGATTTTAAGGGAGCGTTGGGGTTATCCTTTTTGTGTCGTATCGGACTGGCATGCTATCGTAGATTCTAAAAAGGCACTTCAGGCAGGAACTGACGTTTGCATGGGTGCAAATGATTATGAAAAGCATTTACCAGGACTGGCAGCAAGTGGAGCTATTAGCACTTTGGATTTGGATAATGCCGTAAAACATGTATTGAAAACAAAGATTCTGAGTGGAATGATGGATTATTTTCCAGTTGGAGATAGTACTTATGCAAAAACTCCCGCTATTAATGCTACCAACTATCTTGCTGCACAGAAATCGATTATCTTATTGAAAAATGAGAAGAAAGCCGATAATAGTCCAATTCTTCCATTGAAAAAAACAGGGATTAAAGTAGCCTTAATCGGACCGAATGCAGTTCCATCAAACCTGAATTGTTTCGGAAGCAGCGAAACGTTTCCGCCTTATGCCATTAGTCTTAAAACAGGAATTGAAAATAAAATAGGTGCTGCAAATGTGAATTACACATTGGGTTGTGATATGAATTCTGATGTCAGAACTGGTTTTGCAGCAGCATTAACCCTTGCTGCTTCTGCCGATGTGGTAATTTTTGCCGCCGGATTGGATGCCACTCAAGAAGGTGAAGGTTACAGTACCGGAAACGACCGAAAAAACGGTTCAATAAATCTTCCTGGTCAACAAATGGAGTTGATTAAGCAACTGGCTGCTATCAATCCAAATATTGTAGTGGTAGTTCAGAGTGGCGGTGTTTGTGGAATGAATGATTGTATTTCTGGTATTAAAGGATTGGTTTATTCGTTTTACGCTGCACAAGAAGCGGGAAAAGCAATTGCAGATGTGCTTTTCGGCGATTACAATCCGGCAGGTCGCATGCCTGTGACGATGCCAAAACAAGATACAGATTTGCCATCGTGGGAAGAAGATAATTTCCGAAAATTCACTGCAAATCTGGATGGTGGATACCGTTGGTTCGACGAAAAGAATATCACACCTGAGTTCGCTTTTGGTTTTGGATTGAGTTATTCAACTTTTAAATACAGCAATATGGTGGTTTTACCAGTTTCAATGGCTGGACAACCATTTACAGTCGCAGTGAATATTACCAATACAGGAAGTGTCGCCGGTGAAGAAGTAGCTCAATTATATCTTAGTTCGCCTTCTACAGCTGATGTTTGGATGCCTAAAAAACAATTGCGCGGATTTCAGCGAATTGCTTTGAAAGCTGGAGAAACAAAAACGATAACTTTCAAACTTTGTGCTGAGGATTTCTATTACTGGAACGCTGTAAAATATCAGGCACAAGCTGGAAAATTTACCTTGAAAGTCGGTGGCTCTTCGGATAATTTGCCTCTTTCTAAAAGTGTTCTGTTGAAAGATGCCGATCTAAAACCTGATTTAAGAATCACTCAGATTTATACCATGCCACGTTACCCATTGGCAGGACAAAAAGTGAGTTTTTATGCTTTAGTAAAAAATCAGGGAAATGGAACGAATGCAACAAGTTCGCCTTTCAGAATTGATTATAAAATTAATGGAGTAAAGGTGGCGAGTTCTGATAATGTTACGACTTCAATTGCTCCGGGACAGGTTCAGTTAATAGAATCAACAAGCGTTTGGACGAACAATCAAATTGGAAAAACCTCCCTTTCGGGCAATCTTACTTTCAACGCTGGAACTTCACTAGAATGGGATGCAACTAATAATGATTTCTCAAGAAATTTTGAAGTATTTGACCCAACACTGAATCAAAATAGATCGAAATAAGTTTACCGTAATGTCAAATTAACGAAACAATGAAAATAAGAAAATTCGTTTTATCATATTGTGCAATATTTGCGATAGTATCTTCATCTGCGTATTGCCAACAAAATCAACATTGGACTTTGCCCATGTTGAAAACCAATAACTCAGAAATGGATACCGTATCTTCTGTTTTTCAGATGGCTATTGGTGATATTGCTACCAATGTCCGGGTGCGGCATAGTGCCGGCATGGGTCAAGAAAAACCTCTGTTGTTTGCGGGTATGGATTATACAGGAGCATGGACGCGCGACGGTTCGATCAATGTGTGGAGCGGAGCAGGACTGTTAATTCCTGATGTCGCCAAAAATAGTTTGTTGGAACTTATAAATACACATGCTAAAGGTAAAGTTAACATTGGTGGGCAGTATTGGGATAATATTATTTGGGCTATTGGTGCTTGGAATTATTATTTATATACTGGTGATATCGATTTCTTAAAAACGGCTTATCCTGCCATTGTCAATACCTTGCGATGTCGTGAGAAAGAGGAATTTGATGCCACATTGAATCTATTCCGTGGACCAGCAGTATATGGCGATGGCATTTCGGCTTACGATGCTCGCTATACCGAAACCGGCGAAGCCAATGGCGGATTGTGGTTGAGTAATATTGACAAATGGGCGGAAGCCAATCCAACTCTCAAAAACCCTGTTGGCGTAGGTATGCCGATGATGACATTGTCCACTAACTGTGTTTATTATGAGGCATATTCCATTTTGCCACGCATGGAAAAAGAGCTTAAAAAACAAGTAAATAGCGAGTGGAAGTTCAAAGCCGAGAAACTCAAAACTGCTATCAACACCCAACTTTGGAACAAAGCAAAAAATACTTACTATTATTACATTGACCCTTGGGGAAAATGCGATTATCAAGAAGGTTTGGGACTTTCATTCGTCTTGCTTTTTGATATTGCTACTCCCGAACAACGAGAAAAAGTTTTTCGTAACGCTTACGTTGCTCCGGCAGGTTTTCCTTGTGTGTGGCCATCATTTCCCCGCTATACCGATGGAAAAAACCAAAGTTTTGGACGGCACAGCGGTGTAGTTTGGACGCATGTACAAGGTTTTTGGGCTAATGCAGCTGCCAAATACATTAAAGCAGAAGCATTTAATCACGAGTTAAAGCAGCTTACTGCTAATACATTCAGAGACAAACAATTCAAAGAAATTTATCACCCAATCACAGGACAAGTCTATGGCGGATTGCAAGAAGATGGATTTAAAAAAGGTTGGATTCGTGAATGGAAATCTACCGACCGCCAAACATGGGGAGCTACTGCCTATACGCGTATGATTCTGTTTGGATTAGCAGGTATGAACTTCGACGAACAAGGTGTCACGTTTAAACCTTGTGTTACTTTTGAATACGAGAATTTGCGTCTTATAAATTTGTATTATCGCAATGCTGTACTCGATGTTTATTTCAAAGGACATGGGACTCAAGTGGAAAGATTTACAGTGAATGGAAAAGTTCGCAAAGTGCCTTTTATCAGTAAAAATGAAAAAGGCAAATTGCAAGTTGTAATTAGCTTGAAATAATTTTTAAACAAATAAATACGATAAATATCTTATGAAAAACTTTTTTTCTCTCCTAGCTTTGCTATCGATAAGTTTGCTTTGTCAAGCTCATTCAGATGAATTTCTTATTACAAAATACGGCGCCAAAGGCGATGGTAAAACGCTGAATACAATTGCGATACAAAAAGCCATTGATGCTGCGACAAAGGTAGGTGGTACTGTTGTTATTCCCAAAGGAAATTTCGTTTCAGCAACAATCTTTTTGAAAAGCAATATAAAACTCGAATTGAGTCCTGCATCAAAAATAATTGCTTCATCAAATATAAATGATTATAAAACAATGACTTGGGGTCACCACGAAGACCGTACGCCATGGCATTTATTGGTGGCTAAGGGACAACAGAATATTCATATCACAGGAACAGGTACTATTGATGGAAATGGACCGGCTTATTGGGAAAAAGAACGAAAAGACACTTTCTCGTTTTACCGTGAGATTGAATATCGACCAAGTCCATTGGTGGAAATTCAGGAATGTCAGCAAGTTATAATTGAAAACATATCTATCGTTAATTCACCCGGCTGGACTTTGCACATTTACAACTGCGATGAAGTGAAAATTGATAAAATTACAGTTAACAACAGTTTGTATGGACCAAATAGTGATGCTATTGATATTACTGGTAGTCATGATGTTAGTATTAGCAATTGTTATCTTTCGGCAGGCGATGATGCTATTGCACTAAAAACTACCGAGGACTCACGAACATGTGAGCGTGTTACCATTTCTAACTGTATTTTTCAAACTAATTGTGTAGCTTTAAGGATTGGATTCGAAAGCAGAAAAGATTTTAAAGATATCACTATGACCAATTGTGTGGTGAAAAATGCATCTCGTGTATTGGATATACGAACGGTGGAAGGTGGAAATATCGAAAATGTTGTGATCAGTGGAGTTACTGGAAAAGTTGATTCGGGTTGGGCAATGGATAGAGTAATAGAGATTGATGCCAACAAGGTTTCTAATCCTTACCCTGTTCTGATTAAAGAACACCCCAATTATGGAAAAGCTAAACCCGTAGCTAAAGCAGGATATATTAAGAATGTAGTAATTGAAAATATGATTATACGTACTTCTGGGCGTATTTTGCTAAGTGCTTTACCTGAAACTACAATAGAAAATGTGACATTTCGAAATATAACAATGAGCTACTTCATGCTGGAGGATCCATATACATTAGGTATGATTGCTAAATCTCCGGGGTTTGCATCCAATATGCCTTTTGTGCGTTCGGAACGTGCCGCTTTGGTGGCTGAGAACGTAAATGGATTGAATATTTCAAATTTCAAAGTGAACTGGCCTACGTATCCTGTTTCCGATGACTGCCTTTTACTCAAAAGTGCGAATCGGTTGTACAATCCCACTTTTTTTCAAGGTAATGATGCCAAAATAAAATCGGGCGAAATACGTGTAACTTTCACTCCTTTTGCTTTTAAAAATGTAAAACAAGCAGTTCTCGATGTGAATGAGTTGACTGCTTCTGATGGAAGCAACAATCTGATTAACAATCAAAATTCATTAGTAATAATGAAATGATGATTCAATTAATTCAATTAATAACTATTTTTCAAACATTGGTGAATACCGTATGCTTATGTTGGTAACATTATTAAACCGATAGGGTAAAACATCTTTGACAATTGGTGCTTTAAAATCAATAATTTCCAAGCCTTTTACGTTATTGCAAATCACTGCCGGACGATAATCTGGAATTTCAGTTTTTAAAGATATATTATTCAACCTAAGGTCATTAACGTGACGAGCCAATAATCCATAAAAAGGTGCTATACCTAATAGCGAAGGTTCAGGATAGCCTTTCGCCAACTCAGGATAATCTCTTAAGCCCTGCTCGACAGTTCCACCACCTTTATAAATCACTTGGATATTTTCCAATTGAACATTTTCCAGTGGGTAACCGGGTGAGCCTACAATCTGTATTCCACTCATGGAACTTGCTCCGGTAGCAATAACATTACTTATAAAAATATTTTTTACCGAACCCATTTTAGTCGTTTCTAATGGACCTCGATTGCGAGCTCCCAAACATATATATATCGGATAGTGATTGACATCTTGCATAGTGATATTTGTAACAATTATATTTTCCATAATGCCTCCATCAACGAGTTCCAAGGCTATGCCGTTAGAATTTCGAAAAATGCAATTCGACACCACACAGTTGCGAAAACCGCCATTCGATTCAGTCCCAAATTTGATACGTCCACTTGACCAACCGACTTTAACTGGAACACGTGTACCATCGAGTAAAGTTCCTTCTTTATAACCCGAAACCTCGCAATTGGTAATTAATAAATTTTCGGTAATAACTGGTTTGTTGAGCGCATAAGAACTTTTGGGACAGATGGCATCATCTCCGGGTGAATTTACCCGACAATTTGAAACTATCGTATTGGTACAACAATCAATATCAATACCGTCACGATTGGTATCTATGGTCAAATTATCCATTGTCAATAAATTGCAACCAGTTGCCAAAATTGCAAAATGGCCACCATGAAAGATAGTGATATCTCTGATAAGTACATTGCTACAAAGCTTGAGTGCAATAGCTTTATCGCCTTTAAGTATAGGTCCAAGGGAGAAATCGTTATCATGATCATCGCGAGTAATTTCACCGCCATTTATCATTCCACGTCCAGTAATAGAGATATTTTTGAGGTTCTCACCCCAAATCAGGCTGTTGTGGAAATATGTGTGACCACCATCTTGATAACGCTTAAACGAAAAAGGCTCTGCTTGATCATAGGCATTCATTTCTTGAGGTGCACCAAGAATAGTTGCACCAGCATCGATGCATAAATTGATATTACTTTGTAGATGAATGCTCCCGCAGAGGTAAGTTCCAGCTGTCAATATAACTGTTCCACCACCAGCGTTAGCACATGTTTCAATGGTTTTGTTGATAGCCAAATGGTCGAGAGTTTTGCCATCACCAACCGCACCAAAATCACGAACATTGTAAACTGAAATGTGGTTTTGTTTCTTTATTTTTTTGTGCTGCGAAAATCCACTATTTGCCATCAATGCAAAAATAACTAAAAGACATAATTTCTTAAACATAATAGAGTTTTTATCAGTAGTTTACTGTGAAAATTCAGATCCTTATTTATAAATAGGCAAATTGCCTTTGAAGTCGATTTTATACGAAGAAATTCCATCTGAAACATACATCTCACCATTTTTAACCTTTATATATGGACTTTCGTAGACAGCACCGTTTGTGTAATTATCGAAATCAATTCGTTTACCGTTAACTTTCACATCGGGTCTAAGTTTGTCGGGTTGATATTTAATAATTAACTTTTCGCCATACGAGCTTTTGTAGTTCACAATTAGCTTGTCTTCCGATAATGATAAATTTGTTGAATTTGTCAGAAATTGATCGTAAAGAATCAAACTTTTAAACACACTTTTCTCGGCTGTCTCCATTATATAGCCTGATACCTTACCAGCAAAACTAATCAAATTATAATTGGAAAGAACTTTTACATAATCGTGGTTCGCGTAATTTTCCAATATATTTCGACTCAACGATATTTCTTGATATTTTTCACAAATTGGAAGTATGGCAACCCTCATCGTTGGCGTTTCAAAATAAATTCGTCCGTTAAGTTTGGTAAAGTTAATACACTTCGGATAAACGAGCCAAGTTGAAGCACTTTTCTTACTTTCAGTCCAGAAGCGTAGTAATTCAGCTTCCGAATTATTTTTCGGGAATATTATCGGCTCCAAAGGCATATAGCCGTACTTCTGTCGTGCAACTAATTCATATTTTTTTGGATGATCGCTGTAGCTTAAAAGCCAGTAATTTGCTCTTTCCATTCCTTTTGGAGTTGGAGGGGAGGTTGTATCAATACTTGAATTAATTTTGGTATCAGCAGTTAATATAACTAATGTTCCTTTCGACTGAAATGTTTGTGTGTATGGACTTTGACCCGATAAAGCACCCCGAATTGGTTGACTGCCAGTAAAACTCAATGATCCTTTTTCGCCCTTTGCAACTAACGACCAAACAACTTGTTGATTTGGATTATCCATGATACTGGTCTGAGAATTGCCCAATGTATATGTGTTTGAACTGTATAAACTTTCGGCAAATGCCTGACCTTTATCCATTTGGTAAAATGGTCGACTCATTTTTGCTTCAAACGGAACGGAAAGTTTTTTTTGTATGATATTAATTATCAGTTGATTGGGACGATAGGTAGTTGTAGCAATATGAAATGGAATTTCCAATTTTGACATATCGCGTGTTCCAACTCCGGCAAAACACCACAATAAAGTTTCCATTCCGTTACAAATTGAATCGGTGATATACCCTCTCTTTTGAGCTCCGGCAATGGTACCATTCACAACTTTTAATCCATAAGTAGCAAAATAATAATCCAATACAAATTTTGCTATCAATCTTGTTTCTTTGTCCGGCGAGAAATCATAGAGGTTTAAAAAACCTTCGATACTATGTGGATAATAAATACTTGAATCGTATTCACCGTTGCCAGTAGTTACTAATTTTTTGGCAAAATTTCGAATCATTTCTTTTGTTAGTTTTTCTGCTACACGTGTAGTATGTCCTGATATATGAGCTGTATCGGGGAAAAGTTGTGCATATAATAGTGCACTCGTTCTCCACATTATTTTATGATTTTCAGTTCCACCTTCAATGGAATTTCCGCCTAAAAGACAACTCTGCTGTCCCACCAAATCGTGTGGATAAGAGAGCTTTAGCCACGATTTAAGATCGTCGGAAACTCTTTTGTTCTCGGAATAATTTGCTACAGCATTATAAAATTTCTTTTTCCATTCGTCACCCATTAGGTCTGAAAAAAGTGGGTAAAACCGTGCCCAGTTTTTACACGCAAAATGGTATTGTTGACTTATTATTCCGGGAATAGAGAGATAGGATTTTGCTGCATCCACTTTTATACCAAGTTTCAAACAGGCCATTACTCGAAGTAAATCGTATTTTAAAACATCACCGCCAAATGCAGTAATTTCGCCATTTTCATTTCGTTTTTGAGCAGAGAAATATCCTGTAGCAGGTTGAATATATCTTCGTCCGGTATAAGGCGAAATTATTTCTTCTCCTTCAATGGCATAGGTATAAACAGGCAAACCTGTATCAGGACATTTTGATTCAGACAAACACAACTTACCAAACCCTTTTTCTGCGGATAACTGAAAAGCATTTTTAATTCGACTTTGAAATCCTGCCTCGTCTGAGTAATTGTTACACTCCCAAATATTTTGAGAGAAACAATTGTTTGAACACAGAATTATTAACAATAAACTAACCCAATACATTTTCATCTTTTCAAATTTAAAAATCCAATAACAGTTTACAGAAGAGTAATGGTCTGTGAAGACACATTTTCTGAATTTGCTCCAACCATAATTTTAAATTCACCTGGTTCAACAATCCAGTTACCTTCTTTGGTATAAAATCCTAAATCATTTGCCGTTATTTTAAATTTCACTACTTTCTCTTCGCCTATTTTTAATGATATTTTCTGAAAACCTTTTAACTCTTTAACTGGACGAATAAGTGAAGCCACAGGGTCTTGAATATATAACTGTACAATTTCTTGACCATCGAATTTTCCCGTATTTTTTACATTTACCGTTACTGTAACTGAGTCTGCTTCGCTAAAAGTAGTTCGGTTTACCGCCAAATTTGAGTAGGTATATTGCGTATAACTCAAGCCATACCCAAATGGATAAAGCGGTTTGTTTGGAATGTCACGATACCTTGAAAACCAAGCACCGCCAGGTTCTACAGAATGTGGACGGCCTGTATTGAAATAATTATAGTAAACAGGAATTTGACCTTCGTCGCAAGGAAAACTAATCACTGTTTTTGCAGATGGATTAACTACGCCCGTAACAATATCAGCCACAGCACTCCCAGTTTCAGATCCGAGCACCCAGCATTGAAGTATTGCGTTTGTAAAATCTTGAATTTGGGTCAAAACCAATGGTCTACCACTGCTGATTAACGCCACAATTGGTTTACCCGTTTTTTTCAATGCTTTCAAAAGTTCTTGTTGCCCCATTGGAATTTTAATATTTGCCAACGAACAATCTTCACCCGATAATCTCCCTGATAATCCAATATTTACTAATAATACATCTGCATTTTTTGCAGCTTCAAGTGCTTGGTTAATTAGAGAATCTGTGGTTGTTGCATCTGCTTTGTAACCATCGCTGTATACTAAATTTGGGAATTCGGCATTTAATCCTTCATACATAGAAATAGCTCGTTGACAATCACCTTTTGCAGCCCAAAAGTCAAACATATCAACTTTGCTTTTCGCATAATATCCAATCAAAGCCACTTTGGTTGTTGATTTTAAAGGTAATATATTATTCTCATTTTTTAACAATACAATGCTGTTTTCAGCTGATTTTTGAGTAATAGCTCTGTTTAGAATGGAGAATAATTCGTTCTTTTCCCTTTTCTCATCACAGTATCGATAGGGTTGATCAAATAATCCCAATTTGAATTTATAATACAGAATTCGACAAACTGCATCGTCAACTTGTTTCATCGAAATTGCCCCCGATTTAACTAACTCTGGCAGATATTTAATAGTTGTACCACTTTGCATTTCCATCATACTTCCTGCTGATATTGATTTGTAAAGTGCATCCTTTTTATCGGCTGCATATCCGTGATAAATCATCTCGACAAAAGAATTCCAATCGCTAATTGTGAAACCCTTAAATCCCCATTTATTTTTCAAAACATCAGTTACCAAATACGAATTGGCTGTAACAGGTACACCTTCAAATACATTGAAAGCGTTCATTACAGTAGCCGCCCCTGCATCGATACCAGCTTTGTAGGGTGGAAGATACTTGTTCCAAAGAGCAAATCGAGAGATATCAACATGATTATATTCACGACCAGACTCAACAGCCCCATAACCTGCAAAATGTTTTACACAAGCCATTATATGATTTCCATCCGTCAAATCACCCTGAAAACCCCTCACCCGCGCTGCAGCAATTAATCCACCCAAAAACGGGTCTTCACCGGCACCCTCCATAACACGTCCCCAACGTGGATCATTACTAATATCGCACATAGGTGCAAATGTCCAATGTATACCCGCAGAACTGGCTTCAGCTGCCGCAACTTGTTGATTATTTTCTATTCCTTCCATGTCCCAACTACATGCCTCAGCTAATGGAATAGGGAATATTGTTTTGTATCCGTGAATTACATCCAATGCAAAGAGTAGAGGTATTCCCAGCCGTGTTTCTTCGACAGCGATTTTTTGAATTTCATAGGTGTTTTTCGCTCCTGTAAGATTCAGAAATGAACCAATCTTTCCATCACGAATCATTTGTGCTTTTTCAACATTTTTTTCTTCTTTTGTAGTAGGTCCTGTTAAAGTTCCTGCATTTATTTGATTAAGTTGACCCGCTTTTTCTTCAATTGTCATTCTATTTAATAAATCGGCAATACGTTCCGAAATCGACAGATTTGGGTTTTTATACATAGGAACATCGTTAATTTCTTTTGATGGTTTACTTACATTCTTGTTGTTTTGAGCCGTTAATGACAAACTCAATACCACCATAATAATTGCTAAATTGCATTTTCTCATAATTTTATTTTATTTTTATAATATATTTATTTCCAAACTGTTACACTTCTATGACTTAATATTCTATCGCCGATTATTAACTGTTTATCTTTTGAAACCTTCAATTCAAAGTTTTTTGAACTGAATTAACTTGCAACTTTGGGCAGGCTCTACTACAAAACCGACAAAAAAAAAGAACTCTCTTTATATTCCTTAATAAGCTTCTCTGACTTAAGTGCGTCTAAACAAGAACTAAAACGACTTGACTTATTCGGAACAGCCACATCTTTGTTTAGCATTTCCATAAAACATTAGCATCCCAAACTCTTGGTCTAACAGACCATTGGTTTATTTCTCCAATCTGAATAAGCTTATTCAGAAATTTCTCATTTTTTTCAACTGAATACCAATCCATCACACCAGAAAAAAATGCTCCATTTTCCCAATCAATCAAATAATCACCATAAACGTGCTCAGATGGCCATGTCCACCAATTCCTGGAGCTTAGATTATTAAATTGCCAATTTTCAACTTTTTCAACAGTTGTTGAGATTGATTCTTTTGTAAATTGTGACGTTACTTCTTGTGCCGATACGCAAAAAATGCATAAAATTACTACTGATAAAACAATTCTTTTTTCCATTTCGTTTAACTTACATTCTTCATTTATTAAAATACGTTTTATAGATTCAACTGACGCTGTTACAACAAAGAGTAACACCAGTGTTTTTAAAAGGTACTTCATTTCTATTTAATACGAATTTACTTTTTGATTTTTTTGAATTAATATCCCGTTTGTTTTTATAAACTTGCTAAGAAGATTCACTTACATTTTAACTAAACTGTATTTTACTCCAGCATAAATTTCATTCTACCAGCTAATTTAACTGGCGATGCACCTTGAAAAGGAATAACCCCAGTAAGCGCTTTTATTAATGCTTCTTGAATTGGATTACTTGAGGAATAGCTATTTATATAAACATTGCATCTTTCAAAATATTGAGCATATAAAAATGGATTGCCCAAACTAATAATGATAATTTTATCTTGAGGCATAGAATTAATCCCCCATATAGTTTGAGCTTGGTCATCAAATAATTGTAATGTTCCTAAAGGCGTATGAGGTGACGTAGCAAATACAAATATGATTTTATCGTATTGAGATGTGATTGTCTCTTTCCATCCATCATTTTCATACAACAAATTATGTTGAAAATCAACATTATAACCTTCCATTCTGAGCAAATCAGCTGTAAGTTTTGTCGATTCCAAAGCTGAAGTTCCTCCTTTAGTTAAAACAGGAACCGTGCCTACAACTAATATTTTTTTATCTCTTTCTTTGTTTAATGGCAACACATTGAATCTATCTTTTACTAAAGTAATAGATTTTTCACATATCATTTTTTGAGATTCTTTGCAGTATTTCTTGTCTTCATCTGAAAGTGTTCTAAACTGTTGATAATCTTTATTGAAAAGTCCCAATTTTTTTTTCAAATTCCAAACTCTACTTACTGCATCATTTAATCTTTCAATGGGAATAATACCTTTATTAATTCTGGCTTCCAATGTATCAATAAATTCATAGCTTGGCCACAGCAAAAGATCGGTACCAGCAAGAAATGTTTGAATTTCACACTCTAAATTATTTTTGTACCAACCCCTAAAACCACCCATTACCATGGCATCGGAAAGAATAACTCCTTTAAAGCCCATTTCTTTTTTTAATAAATCGGTTAATAATTCTTTCGAAAGAGTTGCAGGTAAATATAAACCATCAGCATTCGGAGTTTGATAAACAGGCAACGAAATATGACCAGGCATTATGCAATAGACTCCGCTATCAATCAATGCTTTGAAAACCTTACCATGATTCTTCTTCCAATCCTTCTTTGACAAAGAGTTGCAACTTGTAAGCATGTGTTGGTCTCTAAAATCAACGCCATCTCCAGGGAAATGCTTAATGGTTGCAGCTATTCCAAGAGACTGCATAGCTTTAATTTGCTGTGATAAAAGTTTGATTGCCATATCCGGATTATCACCCGTACAACGTATATTGGTGATAGGATTAAGTGGGTTTAGGGTTAAATCTACTACTGGATGTGCGAGCATATTCATCCCTAGACTTCTAGATTCCAAAGCGATAGTTCTACCATAACGATAAGCAAAATTACTTGATTTACATGCACTCAATGCCATGAGTGGGGGCATTTGTGTCATTCTGTCAAATCTATCGCCAATACCTTGTTCAAAATCTTCCATAAATAAAACAGGAAATTTGCTCATTTTTTTATAATCTTCAATGGTTTGGTGCATAATTGAAGATTTGGTTTTCTCCGTTGTTCCAACAAGGTTTTTCCACCCAGTCCAAAATGCAGCTACTGGATATTTTTTAAAATAATTCTCTATTGAACCATTTCCCAAAATTTTATGCTCTGCTGGGTCATGAAACATTACCGCGATTTGCCCAATTTTTTCGCGTAGTGTCAGTGATTCCCATCCTTCTTTTGTTTGTGCAAAAGAACTAGATGAGATAAAACAAAATAAAATAGTGTAAATGATTACAAGATGCTTATTCATTTTTTTTGGATTTTTGTAGGAGAATTCTTTTGCTGTAATTCTTTTTACCACAAATAGGAACGCTTGTATTTTAATAAAATACTTCATTTTTTTTATTTATTTTTTTCGATTACAACTCAAATTTATTTTTTTACTTACTAATAAGATGTTAAGTCCACGGTATCGTAAAACCAATTACTTAAATGGCCTATTGCTTGCCCTGAAGCGACATAAGTGACATTGACATTAAGACTGTATTTGTAATCAGCGCTAACACGAACCAAAAACTGATCGGGTTTCAGCTCCAATTGAATTACTTTTTGAAAATGGAATACGCCATAATCTGTCAAACTCGTTTGCGGACAACTAATCTACTTGGCAACCCAATTCTTGAGTGATTCCGCTTGAATCGTCAGAATAGTGAAATATAAATACATTATGGATATAAGCTTTCTTGTCATTAACTATTTAATTTTGCAACAACCAACATGTTTTATTTCCTTAGCCACTGTTTTGGCTATAATTGCAGCCCAGGAGCAA
>JBBQMQ010000006.1:0-26866 GCA_038329115.1 Bacteroidales bacterium | reverse complement strand
AAAGTTATATGACGCACTAAAATATAAATATGCTCCTTTTACAAAGAAAAAATCTGTAGTGCTCAAATCGGAATTCCGAGACTGGCAAATTCCTGACTAGCAAAAGTTTTAGTCGAAATTGCTGCAAAGTGGGTTAAATATGCATATTTTTCTAATAGTTCCAGAGCGTGATTTATAGCTTCCTGGAGTCCTGATTTGCCCGAATAACTATTAATAATCATTAGAAGATGAGTTGTGTTTTCAGAAATTTTAGTGCGTACATTGTCGCTGGTTGGAGTTCCTATTCCTCCGGTTTGGTCACGATAAAGTGGCAACCCTTCCACGTTCAACAAACCACGACCGATGGCTTCAAATTCGTCTTTGTTTGTGCCAACTCCCAATTCTACGTCACCCTGAATTTTATTCAAATCGAAACCTCCGATGGAAAATCCGCTGCGAATGGAAACCAGATTGATAATATCAACGAGCGTGCTAACCTGATAAACAGGAATATCCCGGACAATTCTCCGGCATAATGCCTCAGCAGATGGGCGATAACGATTCGGGTCTTTTCCTAATGTTTTATAAATCTTGCGAGTGGCGGCAATTTCAGGGCGTTTATTGATTTCCTCCAGCGAATAGGTGGATTTGATTCGTTGTATTTCAGCTTCCATTTCAATCCACAAATTAGCTGAAGTCTCCGAATTACTGACTTCACAAATGATAAGTGCCAGATTTAGTTGTGGACAAGCTTCTTTGACTTTAGAGGAGATTTGAATTTTCATTTCTTTCAATTGGCATATTACCACATTGGCACATTATCTAAACATTATTCCGCTCACCAGTCGTCCGGATTTGATTCCAAGACGGCGGGCAGAGAAAAAACGTTCGTTTTCGGTAAAGGTGCAAATTCCTGCAATTTCAATATGTTCCGGTAAGATTCCAACTTTTTCAAGCGATAATTTGTTGGCTTTCCAAAGATCGAGATAAATTAAGTTGTTTCGTTTCTCAAAGATTTGTTCCGTATCAAACCCGGCATTTGAAAAATTTTCAACCAGTTCAACGCCAACGCTATATGCATCGGCAGAGATGGATGGCCCAATTGCAACCTGAATATCTGAAGGATTGGAGTTGTATTTTTCAATCATAGCATGAACCGTTTTCTCTGCAATTCGGCCACAGGTTCCTCTCCATCCGGCATGAGCTACCGCAATTACTTTTTGAAGCGGATCATAAAATGTCAGGGGAACACAATCAGCAGTTGTAACTCCGATACATACATTTTGAACTTTTGTTATTAACGCATCAATACCATTTAAAAATAGATCTTTGTTTTTGGTTGAAAATTGAAAAAATGCTTCGTTAATTTCCCTTATTTCAGTTCCGTGCGTTTGAAATGGAATGATTAATTTATCTGATTCAATTCCCAATTTGTCGCATAAAATCTGTTTGTTTTGACTGAAATGTTCCGGATTATCACCGGAAAAAGGACTCAAATTGAACGATGCGTAATTGCCCACGCTTACACCTCCTTCACGGCTTGTGCAAAAATGGGCAATCTCATTCTGTTTGTCAAGTAAATGGTATGTTATCATACTACGACTCCGAACTAACAAATTACAAAACACATAATATGAAAAATGTATTATTTGTTAGTTTTAATTTTTATTAAATATTTACATACCAGGTCTTTAAGTCCCCCAATTGGGGGATTTAGGGGACTTCTATAAACTATAAACTACCGACTACTTACTATTTACAGTTCATCCCAGCCTATTCCTTTGTATTTACTCAAATCATCGTCTTCTTCGTTTTCTTGCCATTCTTCGTCTTCTTTTTCATCCCATTCTTCAGCGTCAATTAAATTATGGCTGATTTCCATGGGGCGATGACTTAATTCCACTATTTTATTCGATTCTTTGTTTATTTCTGTCCAAATAAGATCTTTTAATTCAGAAATTCCTAATCCGCTAACTGATGAAATGAAAACTGATTGAATATCTTCCGGTAATTCTTTCTTTAGTTCGTTCAACAGTTCTTCATCGAGCATATCACATTTTGTAATAGCTAAAATCCGCTGTTTGTCAACAAGTTCGGGGTTGTATTGCTTGAGTTCGTTAAGCAAAACATTATATTCATCAAGCAGATTATTTGAGTCAACCGGAATCATAAATAACAAAATGGAATTTCGTTCGATATGGCGCAAAAAGCGCAATCCAAGTCCGCGACCTTCGGCTGCACCTTCAATGATTCCGGGAATATCAGCCATTACAAATGACTTTCCATCACGATAAGCAACAATTCCAAGATTTGGAACCAGTGTTGTAAAAGGATAATCGGCAATCTCAGGTTTAGCTGCCGAAACAACCGAAAGCAGCGTTGATTTACCTGCATTAGGGAAACCAACTAAACCAACATCGGCAAGAACTTTCAACTGAAGTATAACTGTTTTTTCTATTTGAGGCTCGCCGGGTTGTGCAAAGCGTGGCGTTTGATTGGTAGATGAACGAAAATGCCAGTTGCCTTGTCCGCCACGTCCACCTTTTACCAAAACAACTTCTTGTCCATCTTCGGTAATATCGCACAAAAACTCACCCGTTTCTGCATCGTAAACAACAGTTCCACAAGGCACTTCGATAACTTTATCTTCGCCTTCTTTTCCGAAACTGCGACTCAGGCTGCCGCTTTCACCATCACCAGCATGAATATGTCGGGCATATTTAAGATGAATTAAAGTCCAGTGATTTTTACTTCCACGGAGTATAATATGTCCGCCACGTCCACCATCGCCACCATCAGGACCACCTTTCATGGTCAATTTGTCGCGGTATAAGTGTTTTGAACCAGGTCCACCTTTGCCCGAACGGCAAAATATTTTTACGTAATCTACAAAGTTTGAACTTGCCATTTATTTTTTTAGTTTATGAGATAACAAAACACACCGGAATTAGTTTCAGATGTGTTTTGATTTTTGTTTTAAAATGTTGATAATTATCGTTTTGAATCGATAGTTTCCGAAATCCGGTCAAAAATTTCATCAACTGTACCCATACCGTCGATAGAAATATATTTGCCTGAATTTTTATAGAATTCGTTTACAGGCTTGGTTAATGTGCGGTATACATTCAATCGTTTCTTGATGGTTTCCAGATTATCGTCGCAACGTCCCGATGTTTCACCACGCATTAGCAGGCGCTTTATCAGTTCGCTTTCATCAACTTTTACATCAATTAAAACCGAAATTTCTTTCGTCATTTCAGTAAGCATAATTTCCAAAGCTTCGGCTTGTGCCACCGTTCGCGGGAATCCATCCAAAATAATTCCATTGCTGTCATTGGATTGATTTTCAATATGCTTTAATAAAATTTCAATGATCATATTGTCAGGGACTAAATTCCCTTTGGATATGAAACTTTCAGCTATTTGTCCCAGTTCGCTTTTTTGAGCAATTTCCTCGCGAAGTAAATCGCCGGTTGATAAATGCGTTAATGAGTATTTTTTTACAATCAAATCACTTTGCGTCCCTTTTCCACATCCGGGCGCACCACATATAATAATATTGAGCATTGTTTATATTTTCAGTAATAATTTATTCAGGAACAACGGTGTAAATGTCTTTCAAATTGCGTCCATATCCGTCGTAATCAAGCCCGTAACCTACAATAAAGTCATTTGGAATTTTCATGGCTACATAGTCCACTTGAATATCGCGTTGCAAAGCATCCGGTTTTTGCAAAAAAGTAGCAATACGAATTTCGTTGGCACCTTTTGCACGTAACGATTCTAAAATGCGTTCCATAGTTAAGCCTGTATCTACAATATCCTCAACTACCACAACATTGCGTCCCACAACGCTTTCGTTCAGGCCGATTATTTCTTTTACACTTCCTGTGGTGTAAAGTCCGTCGTACGACGAAAGTTTGATAAATGTAATTTCACAAGGTACATTTACTGTTTTCATCAAGTCGCCGGCAAACATAAATGCGCCATTAAGCACACAAATGAAAAGCGGATTTTTACCTGCTAAATCACGATTAATGTCTTCACCAACCCGTTTTACTGCTTGTAGAATTTCCGATTCCGGAATGGACAAGGTGAATTTTTTGTCTAAAATTTGAATAGTGTTCATAAATGGGGTTGGTAATTGAGTAAATGAAAAATATTTTGGCAATTTCAATAAACAGTTTGCAAAAGTACAAAAAAACATTCGTTCGCTAAATACTCTGGAATTGATATTGTAAGAATACAAAGGATTGTCGATTGTAATCTAAGCCTGTTTGAAAAATCAGTTTTTTATCCTGCTTTGTAAAATAAATGGATTTTTTATGAAACAAAATGCGTTACTTTGTCATTATAATAGTTGAACTTTAGAATTGATTTAATATGCAAAATATCAGTAAAATAGCTGAGTCTTCTTCCATCGATTTTTATTCGGCAAATACAAGCAGTGTTTTAGAATTGCCTCTGGTTGATGGTGGAATTGCTGCAGGATTTCCAAGCCCTGCACAGGATTATATTGACCTGAAAATTGATTTAAATAAAGAACTGATTGCTAATCCATCGAGTACATTTTATGGGCGGGTAAAAGGTTCATCAATGCAGGATGCCGGCATTGTTGATGGCGATATTTTGGTGATTGATAAAAGTCTTGAACCCCGGGATGGAGATACGGCGGTATGTTATATTGATGGTGAATTTACATTGAAATATATAAAAATAGAACCGGATGCAATCTATCTCGTTCCTGCAAATCAAAAATTTCAACCTATCAAAGTAACGGAGGAAAATAATTTTTGTATTTGGGGCGTGGTAACCTACTCTATTAAAAATCACAAAAGAAACAATAATGTGGTTACTTGATAATCAATAAATTATGTTTGGTTTAATCGATTGCAATAATTTCTATGCCTCGTGCGAACGGGTTTTTAATCCTTCGCTCAATGGCAAACCTGTCGTTGTGCTTTCCAACAACGATGGTTGTGTTATTGCGCGCTCAGCAGAAGCAAAAGCTCTTGGAATTCCTATGGGAGAGCCGGCATATAAACTGAAAGAATTGATTGAAACAAATCAGGTGAGCGTTTTTTCATCCAATTATGTGCTGTATGGCGATATGTCGCAACGGGTTATGAATACAATAGCTTCTTTTGTCCCCGAAATGGAAATTTATTCTATTGATGAAGCTTTTCTTCTTTTTGATGGATTTGAAAATATAGATTTGAAAGAATTGGGTGAGAAAATAGTACGGACAACCATTCGGAATACTGCTATACCGGTGAGTCTTGGGATTGCACCTACCAAAACGCTCGCCAAAGTGGCGAGTAAGTTTGCCAAAAAATACAAAGCTTACAACGGAACATGTATTATAGATACTGACGAAAAGCGTGAGAAAGCATTAAGATTGACTGAAATCGGCGATGTTTGGGGAATTGGACGTCAGTTTTCCAAAAAATTACAATATAACAGCATCAACACGGCATGGGATTTCACTCAACGTACCAAAAGTTGGGTGAGACATACCTTGGGCGTGGTGGGCGAACGAACCTGGCTGGAACTACGGGGTACGCCCTGTATTGAAATGGAACGGCCTGCGGCCAAAAAATCAATTTGCACTTCTCGTAGTTTTGGCGAACGGCTTACGGAATTGGCTCCGGTATCAGAAGCAGTTGCCAATTTCGCTGCCAGCTGTGCTGAAAAACTTCGCAAACAACATTCGTACGGTGGAGTATTAACCGTTTTTATTCTTACCAATCCTTTTGCCACCAATTTGCCTCAGTACTCTAATCAGATATCCATGCAACTTTCAGTTCCAACCAACGATACAACAGAGCTTATAAATATTGCTTTGCTGGGATTAAAGTCTATTTTTAAAGAGGGTTATAAGTTTAAAAAGGCTGGTGTAATTATAAGTGAGATTGTGCCTGAACGACCGCTGCAAGCCGATTTGTTTGACACCAGAAATAGAGAAAAATTCAATAAAGTAATGACCGTGATGGATTCTCTGAATGAATCATACGGAAAACAAAAAGTGAAAATTGCATCTCAGGGATTTGACCGAAAATGGAAATTGAAAAATGAGAAACTCTCACCTTGTTATACTACAAAACTGGATGATGTGCTGGAAGTGAAAGCAGAATGAATGAGAAATTGCGTGAGAGGTCTTTTATATTATCCATGAAAAATAAAACCGGAATTTGAATTAGAAAATCTTGTAGGCAATTGTAAATTTCAAACTTTCAAGAACGTCATTGCTTCTGGAAAAACGAATGGAATGAAATCCATCAACAAAATCAGAAAGAGCATATTGTCCTCCAATTTCTGCTCCAATTGTAAATTCAGTATTTAATTGATATTGATAACCAATTCCATAAGGGATAAATGCTGCAAATATGGATGAATGTTCTTCATTATATAACTGACGAGTTCCGGTATATTTAGTAGTGCTATTTAAAACGCCAACACCAGCAAATCCATAAATTGAATGTGGCCTGTTTCTGGAATATCTACGTCCCCAATAATAAGAGTATTCACCTCTTCCTGAAAGCTCTATAACATTTGAAATGTTTGAGAACCCGCGATATTTTAAATCGGTATTTTTATCAGTCCCTGAAAAATTTACATATTCAAAATCAGCTTTATAGCTAAAACCATCCTGCAGAATGTGTCTGAATCCAAGAGCCATATCATAATTATGAATTCCGTCTACGAAAGTGTTGCTTAAATAGGTTCCGATACTTCTTGAAGATCCCGCATCCCCCAGGCAAACACCCGGTCCAATAGAAAAAGTCAAGAATCCCATACTTTGAATTCTTCGACCGATTAACCCATTTCGCCGTTGAGCTTGTAGTCCGGGGAGAACAAGCACAAAAATGAAAACAGACATCAGCAATTTCTTCATTTCAGGTTAGAATTATTTAATTTTCAGCGAATTCGGGGACAAAAGTACAAAAAAAAAAGAATTTTTTTCTTATATTTAGCCACAAAGTTGTTGAATTTTAATATTTAAAAAGCTTAGTATCTAAAACTGCTTCCACCAACAAACTCACGTAATAATGAAGTTGGTGGTATTTCGCGGTCGTGAATTGGAACAAAATAGTTTAAAAATTTAAGTAAGCGATGAGTTTCAGTATATTCATCACAATATTTAGGAACTTCCGCTAAAATTGGTTCAGCGTGTCTTTTTAGAACTGCCAGTTCAAACAGAAGGGCAGAATTAAACATAACATCAGCATTTTCCTGATAAGGAAAAATCCACTTTTCTTCACCACGGCGAACACTTGGCCAACGACCAATGGTTTCACGGGCAGAATAATTTCTGAAACGATAATCACGAATTATACGACGCAGCAAACGCGTATCTGTTGTTGGAATCCAGTTATGATTGTCGATAGAAATAGTGGTAAGAGCCGAAACATATATTTTAAATGTAGTTTCTTTCGGAATATCAGGGATTAACTCAGGATTTAACGCATGAATTCCTTCCATTATCAATACGCTATCTTCTGTTAATTTTAGCTTTTCTCCCTTGTAATACCGTTTGCCATCTTCGAAATTAAAGAAAGGTATTTCAATTTCTTTTCCTTCCAGCAACTGTTTCAGGTTTTTATTAAATAGTTGCAAGTCAAGTGCATATAAGTGCTCAAAGTCCCATTCTCCATTTTCGTCCAATGGAGTTTCATCTCTGTTTACAAAATAATTATCGAGTGATAGAACAACCGGTTTTAATCCACTTACAATCAACTGAACTGAAAGTCGTTTGCTAAACGTGGTTTTACCCGAAGAAGAAGGACCTGAAACCAACACAAATCTTACTTTCTCAGATCGTTGCGAAATCATGTCGGCAATAGAAGCTACTTTCTTTTCGTGCAAAGCTTCCGATACTTTTATAAGATTAAATGTCTGGTTGTTTCGACATGCAATGTTAAACTCACCAACATTATTCAGGTTCATAATTTTATTCCAACCAACATATTCTTTAAAAATATCAAACATTTTGGGCAATAAAACCACCTCTTCTAATTCTGTCGGGTTAGTTCTGTTTGGAACCTGAAGTAAAAGACCATCATAATAAGCAATTAAATCATATAAATACAAGTAATCGGTAGTTGGCAATAAAACGCCATTATAATAGTCGATAAAATCATCAATTCTGAAGAAACGGAAATATGGATCTCCAAGTGTCTCAAATAGAGCAACTTTGTCTTTTTGGTGAATTTGATTTATGAATAGTTCCTTGACTTCTTTGGTTTGCTTTTCTTCGCAAATAATTTTTTTACCCTGCGAAATAATCAGATTTACCCGTTCCTTTATTTGACAAATAACTTCATTTGTTATAGGCTGGTTTAAGTTATCGAGTTTACAATAATAACCTTTAGAAATTGGATGTTCGATGCGAAGAATTGCCTGTGGAAAAAGCTCAGAAACAGCTTTTGCAAGCACCATACTCAAACTCCGAACATAAACGCGCATGCCCGAAGGTGTACTTAAGTCAATGAATTCTATATCTTTTGGTTTGTAAATCAGAAAATTTAAGTCCTCAACTTTGTAATTAACGCGAGCTGCAACAATTTTGTAATTTAACTCTATTTTAAGATCTTGAAGAATTTCAATAAGCGAAGTTCCCAACGGGTAAATATGATAGGATTTTGTGTTTTTACAGTAAATGGTAACTTGTTTGTCCATACTTTGGATATTTAAGATATTAAAACGATTAAATCGCTGTAAAATTACATCAATTATTTTAAATGTATTTATTTGAAGGTATCTAAATTTTGAATTACATTTGCATCCAACTTTCTTAAAAGGTTAAAAACATATTTTTTCTTTTTAGAACTTTGGACTAAAATCAACATAACTAACTACAAACTGATGAAATTATTTAATGTTTATCCGCTTTTTGATATCGAAATTGCTAAAGGAATTGGCTGTAGAACTTATGATAATCAAGGAATTGAATATCTGGACTTGTATGGTGGACATGCGGTTATTTCCATTGGACATTCTAACCCTTATTATGTTCAGAAACTTACCCAGCAATTGGAAAAATTAGTTTTTTATTCCAATTCGGTACAAAATAAATTGCAGGTTGAACTTGCCGAGAAATTAGGAAAAGCTTCAGGATACGAAGATTATTCGTTATTCTTGGTAAATTCGGGAGCAGAAGCAAATGAAAATGCACTCAAATTAGCATCTTTTCATACCGGGCGCAAAAAAGTTATTGCTTTCAATAAGAGTTTTCATGGCAGAACATCGGCCGCAGTTCGTGTTACAAATAATCCAAAAATAGTAGCACCCATTAATGAAGGTTTTGAAGTTGATTTTTTCGAATTGAATGACATTGAATCGGTTCGTAAATCTTTACAAAACAATGATGTTTGCGCAGTTATTATTGAAGGAATTCAGGGAATTGGCGGTATTCGTATTCCCGAAATAGAATTTTTACAAGCATTAAGCACAGAATGCAAAGCAACAGGAACAGTGCTAATTCTTGACGAAGTGCAGTCCGGATACGGACGTTCCGGTAAGTTTTTTGCACATCAATATGCCGGCATTCGTCCCGATTTGATTACTATTGCCAAAGGTATGGGAAATGGATTTCCAGTGGGTGGCGTATTGATAAGTCCAATGTTTGAAGCGTCACACGGAATGTTGGGAACTACTTTTGGTGGAAGTCATTTGGCTTGTACTGCTGCAATTGCCGTCCTCGACATTATGAAAGTAGAACGATTGATGGAAAATGCAGAAAAAATCGGAAATTACCTGATGACAGAACTTAGAAAAATAACTCAGATTAAAGAAGTTCGGGGACTGGGATTGATGATTGGTATTGAATTTGAACAACCCATTAAGGAAATTCGAAACAGGTTATTGTTTGAAAAAAAAATATTCACCGGCGTTACAGGAGCAAATATAATCCGGTTACTTCCACCTCTGTGTTTGTCAAAATCTGATGCAGATTTGTTTTTGAGTAGTTTTAAGGAGGTTATTCAATCTACCTTTGAAATAGAAAATAAGAAATAAATGAAACAAATTTGTTTTCTCGTTATTTGTGTGTTGTTTACGTTGAATGCTTGGTGTCAGGATAAAACATCTCTGGACAAAGTGACATTGAAGACCGGTGATGTTTATACCGGCGAAATTATTGTAAAAACCGACGACCTGATAATGTTAAAGATGAAGGATGGTTCAAGATTTCAATTTCAAACCTCTGAAATAAGCAAAATAGAAAAAGCCATTCAAAACGAAGAATCAAATACTCAATCCCCCGAAGTTACTGAAATAAAAAAGTCTTCCGATAATTTCACCGGAATTATTGAATTTGCCGGCGGAGTTTCTTCAGCCCAAAATGCCTTTGATTCATCCACGAATACGCAAGTTTCATTAATATTCGGCAATAAATCGGTATTGGGCAAACAGCTTTTTCTGGGTGCAGGAATTGGCTATAACACTACTTTAATTGAGACTAAATCAGAATTAGTGAGTTTCTTACCTTTATTTCTTCGTATGCAAAATACATTCTCTACAAGCAGAACTTCACCATATATTGGAATGGATGCTGGATATGCTTTTGCTCTAAACGAAAATTATGGAGGCGGTTTATTTGCGAAACTGTCTGTTGGAATTTCCTATAAAATAAGCTATAAGACCTTTATTTCTTTGGGAATTTATGGAGGAATAAACTCAATTGCTGCCAATCAGATTGAAACTAACAATCTGGGAACTTTTAGTTATTATGGAAATACTTCTATGAACATCGTGGGAGTGAAGGCGGGGCTGCAATTCTGAGTCAGAAGAGTAGTTCCAGTCACAGTGTCATGAACGGTCTCTTTTCCAACATTGAAATAACTCACCGTCGTTGTAAATCTGTCATATAAGAATAAATGATGGCACAAGAGGGTGGAATTCTTGAATCCCACCCTCTTGTGTTTTTATAATGTTCAGGCCGTTATTTTGCTATTATACGCTCAGTTTCAATATCTGTAACCCCCTGATAAAAGTAGTCGATGAGTATCAACAAAATAATTTGCAGATGATCTAACGCATCATTAAACATCAGTGTTTTAGTTGATAATAATCTTTTTTGTTGTTATTTTCCGGCTTGTAACAACTGTAACTAAATACACTCCTGAACCGAAATGATTGTCAATTATAGTCATCCTATTAGTCAGATGTTTTGAAACTAATTTTTTTCCGCCTGAATTGAAAACTGTTACTATACTTTCGGGGTTGATATCCTTGCAATTCACTATTAGTTGATTTGATGTATTTTTGGAAATGAAAATATCATTGTTCATTACATTGCCATCTGTTCCTGTCACTTGTGTTGACGAAACAATACCTCCGATTGCCAGGCTATTTGAAGTTATGCCGGTTCCATATCTGCCAATTGACAATGTTGAAACAACATTAGTTCCTCCCCAGGCGTACAACCTGAAAACAAGATTTGTTCCGTTGGTAACATTTTGTAAAGTGGATATTCCTGAAAGATCGATTTGAGATTGAATAACCCCATCAACAACACTGGTAAAACTAATATCGGTACCTATTTCAGTAAAATCGGTACCATTTAAGCTATATTTCCAGATATAAGCATTTGGTGCAGCTGCGCTTGAACGCCTCAATATAGCATCAAGAGTTGACAACGAAACTTTAAAGTCCGGTTTCGATTGAATTGAAAATTCAAAGTACTCATTATTCGTTGTAGCAGTAGCTTTAGTTCCATTTAAATCCCACGAGTTCGAGGCGAAGGCCATTGCTACGGCAACGGGTGTTATCCCAACTCCTCTTGAAAGAACCGAGGTGTTTAAATTCTGATTATTAGTGGTTGCATTATACGTTTGTTCTGTTCCAAGGGCAGTCGGAACTCCGAATTGCCAGGCAACAACGGGTAATGAAGTAACTACCATATTTTGAATCACATCAGGTGCCGGATTATAATTTCCATTGCCGGCCTGAGAAGCGGTAATCACAGTTGAACCTATGCCTACAATGGTTATAGTAGAGCCTGATACAGTTGCAACTCCGGTATTTGAACTGGAATAACCTACCGTTAAACCAGAACTTGCAGTAGCGGTCAAAGTAAAAGGTGCATCTGCAATAGTTTTGGTATACAAAGCCCCGAAAGTAATCGATTGTATTCCAATGGTAATATTGGCTGTCAATCCGGTAGGCTGTGTAAGGGTGTAATTTGTAGCTTTTGTGCCGGCCAACGTACTTGTAGAGTTTACGGCAATCCCATTTGCAATATTTACATCTGCAAATATCCCTTTTCCATTTAAAGTAACATTATCGGCGTTGATGATACCGCTAAGCGTACCGGTAATAACAGCGTCGTTTAATCCATTGTATGTTTTGTTAACTGCAACAGCATCAGGAATTGTCAGGGTTTTTGCATTTACGGTTAAGGTTTTTATAACCGGAACAGCCGGATTATAGGTGCCATTACCCGATTGAGAAGCCGTAATATCCGTATTTCCTGCTCCCACAATCGTAACAGTATTGCCTGAAACGGTTGCTACAGCGGGATTGGAGCTTTCATAAGCCAGTGATAATCCGGGAGCATCCGTTGTTCCCGTTAAATCAAACGAATTGTCTCCATACGTTTTATTTTCAAGGGTACTAAAGCTGATAGTCTGAGAAGCAAGGCCGGCAGGGCTAATATTAAAATTAAATGCAGGATACAAAACATCACTCACTGCATTGGTTGCAGTAATTGTCACCGATGGAGTCCCGGCTGCATTGGGAACTCCTGAAATAACACCTGTAGTTGTATTAAGAGTCAGGCCACCGGGCAATGTTCCACTTGTGACCGAATAACTTACCGGCGAATTGCCTGTTACAATTTGATAGTTAAATGGTGTTCCAACGGTCCCAATCAGAGTTGGCGGGGTGTAACTAGTCCAGTTAATTGTCACATCATCAATCGCGATACCCGGGTCATTATTAGGTTCCTCTAAATCTCTCCATCGAACCATAATGTAACTGCCGGCTGGTATTGACAACCCCGGAAGTAGAATATTAGAAAACAATTGTCTGTTTGCAGCAGCATTTCCATCCAATGCAGCCGCAGTAGCAGTATTAACCGGAGATATAAAATTTAATGCTGAAACAGTTGTCCAGCCGGTAGCCAATAAAACATCTGTGACAGGAGTAGCAGAAACAATATAAGAAAATTCCAGTGTATTAGCAACGGTGTTTCCATTATTTCTCCACTGTTCACCGGTATATGATATTTTTAAATTCGTAATGGTTGTACCTGACATGTTCCTAAGTAACACCCCGCAAGCAACGGGCGTCATGCTGGCTGTAGTCAATGAGCCCATAGCCCGGTCATCGCTACCTGTAGATCCAAAGCTATAACGATCGCCACCTGAACTTGATCCGGTTCCTGTTGTATATGAAGTATTTGAATTAGCTCCGGTTTCTTTCCAATACCAATTTGGAATATTGGTATTGTCAACCCAAACAGTAGAACCTGTTACCTTAGACAACGTATTGAAATCCTGGTTGTAACTACCGGTATAGTTCATTATTACCTGTGCCCGGCTAACATTAAACGAAAGCAACATTAGCACAATAAGTGAGACCACAAATTGAAAACTACAGGAGTTTTTTGTGGAAATTGTTGAATTAAAAATGTGTTTATTCATAAGATTAATAAATTATTGATTATTAGAGAATTATAGTATTAAGGAGATAATTTGGAAGATTGAATTTTCCTTTGTTCTTATAAGGTAATTTATTGCGTTTTTTTATCCTGAAATGAATCATTCAGTATTTTGGTATATCAACTGGTAAATTGGAGAGTTGAGCCTTATTTAATGATTGTTTCATGGAATGTTTTTTATATATAAAATGGAATTGAGATGTTGAATATTTACTTTTCCAAAGTTTAAAACGTTGGAAATGTTTAGTTACTCCTATAATTTTTAAAGCACAATCTTTTTGACTTTGTTTTCAATTTTTATTAAATAAACCTGATTTCTTGGAAGCAAAATTGAATTTAACCCGCTTTGTAATTGTTTTTCTGATACTTTGTGACCTACGGTATCAAATATAACCACTTTTGATGATTGTGGTAAATCAATTTTCAACATACCGTCCAGAGAATAAACATAATTCATCTCAGAATTCAGATTTTCAACTGCTGTGAGATTTCTTGTTTTTCCTGTCAATGTAATTGTTTTGGAAGTAATTCCTCCACCACTAATTGTAAAAGATTGCGAGAAAACACCTTCGGCCGTTGGATGAAAGCTAAGCGTAAATGTTTTGTTTATCTGGCCAAATGATTGCGTAATGCTTTGTGATTGAACGACAAAAGGTGCAATAGTCGCTGCCGTCAGACTGCCCGTTAAATTTTTGCCTAATAAATTAATAGTTATAATTTTAGTGGAGTCTACTCCTAATACTCCAAAATCTATATTGGAATACGTATCGTAAAGTATTGGAGAAGTTGTGTTTTGATAACCTTTAACTTTAATATTATCAATGCGTCCTTGTCCTCCGGTGGCAGCTGGTGTAATGGCAAGCAATGGAAGATATAGCCAACGGATAGCAACCGAAGGCTTACCGGCACATTCGGCAGGTAAGGGCAGATTTGCAATTGTACCGGCTGTCCAGCTTTCTGTCGTAGCAATGTTTTTTGTTCCATTCGGTACATCCGTCCAGGGATTATCTTCTGAACCAATGCGGTATTGAATTTTAAAATCTGTAGGGCCACCTGTGGAATAGTTTTGTTGCGATGAAAGGCTAAGTGAGAAATAATCGGATGTGTTCAGATTTGTCATGATCCAGTATAAATCAGAACTGGCCAAATCCCAACCTGTGGCACGTATATAACCTCCTGCACTCGGGCAACTTAACTGACGGAGCCCTTCGGTCATAAATAATACCGATTCTTTCACTCCTACAGCGCCGCTATCAGGACCAAAAGGGACAAGTTTGTTTTCCACGGCCAGTGACGAACTGCCTGTAACCCAACGAAGATCATACAGGGCCAAAGTTGCCTGGCTGCTCTGGGCCACAGCAACACTAAACGTAGTGATAACAAATAACAGGCAAAGTATTGCCTTTAAATTCTTAAAGTGTTTCATTATGTATTTGTTTTTAAAGTGTTTTTTGATTTTGATTACTTTATCTTTCTTTTTTGGAATTAATTAAATGGATATTATAGTTTAACCTTAAATTTTTTATCTTTTACTTTTACAATATATATTTGACCTGCAGGCAATTCTGCTTCCTCACGGGCTTTTATGTTTTGAATTTCAAGAATTTTGGAACCTGCCAAATTATATATATTAACATTTTCTCCGGCAGCTTCAGAGATTACTAATCTACCATTTGATACTGTTACTTTTATATGATCCGATTCTTTATTCATTATGTCTGTCGACCCTCGCACTTCTCCATATACACGAATATTGTCTATTCGACTCATTCCACCTGAAGCAATCACACTTGTACCGTTTACCTGATAATCGTCTGCCCTGATAATTCGAATATCAATCCTGCTTTGGTTTGCAAATCCTTCTGGTAGAGGGAAACTGAAATATTTTGTTGCAACATACCTGCCATCTGTTAATGAATATGGCAACGTGTTCAATGTTGTCCAGGATCCTGCCGAACCTACTCTTGCCTGAATATTAAATTTCCCCGGACCTGAATTCGATGACCATTGTTGATACCTTATGCCAATATTATCATACCCTGTTGTGTTGACATTATATATATACCAATACAAATCGTTGACAACGCTTCCGACATTCCCCCAGTTTGTTGCAATAGCGTAACCATCAAGGGTATCGGATGCTTTTTTAAGATACCTGGTTGCATCTGTTTGCTCCGAATTAAACTTTGCATTAATATTATTCGTACCACAACTGTCCGGAGATAAAGAGTTCTCAAGTGATTGTACCCAAACAACTGCAGTACTTCCAGTTCCATTGGCTGCCCTGAAATCCCATAATAACAAACTTTTGTTTAGTGCCATAGCAGTAAAACAAGACATAAAAACGGTCAAAAGAAAAATAGTTTTTTTCATGATATTAGAAATCTAATTGATTTTAAGTAAATTTATTTCTCGCTCCCCAATTATAAAAGTGTTGTCGGGAGCTACAGCGACAACCCTGCTTGTATTAGCAGCTACTGTCGGAGTACACTAATCGAAAGTCCATTCGGCCAACGAAACACGAACAAGTTGATTTGTTGCAAATAAGTTCATAGATAACACAAATGTGATAACGCATAAAGAGAAAAGTTTTTTCATTTTGTTGATTATTAAAGGGTTTGTATTAGAGTTGATTTGTTATTTGTTGATTAATAATTGTAGTTCTGGTCTGTTTCAAGCATCTTTATTCTTTGATCTTTGTTGTGATTAATTGATAATCTTTGTAGTTCTATTTCCTGCGCTAATAAGAAAGACTCCTTTGTACGGTAAACTGACTTCTTGAAAGTTAGCCGTACCCATTACAGTTTTAATTTGCATACCTGTAATGTTATAAATATTAATCATCAAGTCCTGGGCATTGCTGATTGAAATCCCTTTTTCGGTCTTTAGTACTTTGAAAGCGTTTTCTTCTGCTTTATTTACCGGCAAAGCTGTCGGAATCATGAAGCCTTGTGCGAGAACCCGAAGTGAAATTATTTTCGTTTCGGCACCGCCGCCGCTAATTGTTAAACGGTCGTTATATTCTCCTGATACGGTTGGTATGAAATTTACGATTATCGTTTCTGTTACTGATTCGTTTACCGGCTCTAGTGTGGTTTTATTTACACTAAAAGGCGACGCAATGGATAAGGTTAAAGGTCCGGTGAGCTTTCTTCCTGAAATGTCAATGCTAACCGATGTTTGTACGTTTTTTACCGCGTTACATATCGAATAGGTTGATAATGTGGTCACTAAAGAAGGGCTTGTAGGCTCTGCATATCCTGTGACTTTTACATTTTTCACACGGTTTTGCGTATTTATTTGTGCTACATTATCGCCGTTAATTTTGTAATTACTGGTCAGGCGGATGCGTAGCGATATTGTTTTTCCTTCACAGTCTCTTGGCAATGGGAATGTTTTAGTGGTTAAGCTCTGAGGCGACATAAGGGTGCCAATGCTTGTCCAAATTTCTGTTCCGTTAATATTGTATTCTACTGCGAAATCACGCGGAGCATTCCCCGAGGAAGCACCCATGTCGAACGAAAATACCAGGCTATAATAGCCATCGGTTTTTACATTATTTACAATCCAGTAGCGGGGTGTAGTCTGTATAAATTCCCATCCGGTAGTAAATACGTATCCAGTTTGTCCGGTTATAGAGCGGCCTTCGGTAAAGAAAGTTGCTGAAGAATTGCTGCTGATACTTTCATCAGGTGCTACAGGTGCAGTTGCATATACGTAAGAGATAGCTTGCCCTACTGATGAACGGAAATCCCACAGAACCAGGTTTTGAGCTGTTTGGGCCATTGAAGTTGTTGCTAATACAAGTAAAAAGCAAGCAATTAAATATTGTATTGTCTTCATGATTTTATCTGTATTTTTAGATTTATCGGTATCCTTCATCCAAATTTACGCCCCCGAACATGTAGTTCTGCTTGATATTCGTCGGGAAATATTGTTTGAGGTATGGCGAATAGGTCAACACTTGCATGGTTTTTTCATCAAGATTAATTTCAACTATGCGCAGATAGCCGTTTTTACCTCCATCGGTTAAGATATTTACCTGGTTTTGGTAATTCTGCAGCATGTTGTAGATTTTATTTCCATTGTCGCCGTAATTCACCAGTTTTGCTGTTCCGGTACCCAGTACGTGCCCAGAAAATGTGGCAAAAATATTCTTGTGTTTTCGCACCAGTTTGTTCCACAACATTTCACCGGTATTAATAACCGATTCCGGGTGACTCGGGTTATTTGCCAGGTCATCGTAAGGAGCCGGAGCAAAAGATCGCCAGTTAATGGTATTCATTATCATGTCCTGTGTGCATTCTTCGGCTACACTTCCGTAAGCCATATAATTATGTGTCAGGATAATAACCAGTTTGTCAGGATTGTTAGCAATAATAGTGTTTGCCCATGCAACAATTAAATCGTTCGGACAAATTTCTAAACTCATCACCAAAAGGTCTTTACCTGCTGCACGGAATATGTGGTAGCTGTTATCGATTTTACCTGCCTGATACACACCCGCCAGGCCGGCGAATGAAGAAGCCGGGAAAGCATTATTACAAGCAGTGGTAACACGTTTATCGCATGTTGCACCAATATCGGTGTTTTTCGAAATATTCACATCATGGTTACCAATGCAAAAAACGTATGGCAATGATTTAGCGGTTAGCTTGTCAAAGTTTGTTTTGGCTAAAGCCCATTGGGTGGTATTGCTGCTGCTTTCCACTACGTCGCCCACATGCAGGACGAAATTGAATCGGGAAGAATTTTCAGCCACCCAATCGAACTGGGAATTCAGGACTTCGGGAAATAAATCTGCATTGTTTTGGGTATCCGGGAATACTACAAACCGAATGATGTTTTGGGCATCTGCCGCAGATGATAAAAATAGCGTTACAAAAAGCGTAAGAGTTGTAAAGGTGTTTCTCATATGAATATTATTCTTTGGTTATGGTCGCAAATTTCGGATTATAGGATTAATTTAATCTTAATGCCAGATTAATTTACAAGCAACTTTTGATTATAATTTCGATTTTTGTAATAAAAATGGAGTATGTGCCGATGTTGTACTGTGCTTTATAGCAGTAAAAGTCAACACATTCAAACATATAGCTGACAGTAAGGTTGTAATTTTTATATTCATAATTTTGATTCAGAAAAAAGATCCAATTGATGCGAATGATAGGATTATATATTTATTTTTTTAATATAAATTCCTTCTCTACTATAGATCCGCACGATATAAATCCCATTTTCTAATGATGTGGTTTTTATCTGGTTCGATTGTTCTTCTACCGCGGCCAATTGGCCTTTTATATCATATATCTCAATCCGGTCTGCTTCAACTCCAACCACAGTCAACTGATTTTTATCGTAGTTTAATATAACCGGGGTTTGATTATTTACCGGATGAATCCCGGTGGAAAGTTTCTTTGTAACTTTAACCTGATCAAAAAGGTAAGTAAGCCCGTCATTATTTATGGCGTAAGTCGAAATAAATATGGTATCGGAAGCAACACGGATATTGCTGAATGTAGGCTCGCCAGTTTGACCGAACCGGCCGGTAAATAAGCTCCAGTAATTGCTTACCCCCATTGCCGATGCATTCGAAGTCATGGTTGATTGGGAATTCGGTGCATATTTTTTTCGTGAGGCCGAATTATTAATGAAATAAAATGTGCCATTAGTTACATCAAATATTCCACCTGTTTTTCCATTCATATTCGACTGTACTACAACCGGGGCAGATCCCACATTTTGCACAGCACCTGCAACAACTGTCTTTGTGAGATTATTCACCGGGCCAATGGCATTATAAACATGGTCGTGGCCTTGCAATGCCAGGTCAATTTTCAGGCT
Source organism: Bacteroidales bacterium (assembly GCA_038329115.1). GTDB lineage: Bacteria > Bacteroidota > Bacteroidia > Bacteroidales > Paludibacteraceae > Paludibacter. Next base: position 7,380 of record JBBQMQ010000006.1, on the reverse strand, counting down.
TTGATAATAAGGAAGTAAAGCGTTGCGAAGCGTTACATTCGAAACATCGTCCTGATGGCCACCTCCGGCGAACAATCCTGAATGCACGCAAACGATTCGCCAATGCACTGTCGGATTGGCATTCACCTGTTGTGTCATCCAGCTTCCCAGCGAGGCCAGATAACCTGTTTTGTCTACATCTTCGTGATTTACAACCATAAACAGTGCATCGCCGGTCACAAATGAATAAACGGTGCCGTCCATCGTTGTTTTTATAGCTGCCGTTTGATTGTACGATACATCATTATTAATGTGATTAAAAAAATTATTGCTATTGCTCACATCGTGGTTACCAATTGTGGCAACTACAGGCAATTTACTCCATACATTTTGCATCCGTTCAAAAAATTGCTCGTATTCCCATTCACTATTCGAATTGCCTTGCGACTCCACTAAATCGCCGGTCATAAGTACAAATAACGGATTGGTGGCTTTAGCGTAGGCCTCTGTCAACGTATTGGAAGAACAATCAAAATTGTCATCCGAATTTGCTTGTGTGTCAGTGATATAGATAAAAGAGAATTCGTCTTTTGTGTTTTTTGCAGTACGGAAACTACGAATAGTGCTCCATGCACCTGCTTTTCCAATGCGGTATGAATAAGTTGTATTTGGGGTTAATCCTGTAGCCAATGATTTATGTGAAACATAACTTCGTTTGATATTGGCAGCAAGGTCAGCCGTAAAAGTTGGGTCATTTGCTAGCACTACGTAATTTACATTCGACAAATTAGTTGTTGTTGCATTTACAGTTTTGAAAGGGGTCGTAAAATCAGAAGCTAATGCATTTTCTTTGGCTACTATCTGCACTTGTCCTCCTGTTACGCCTGAATTTGTATACCATGCAAAACCCATATTCGTAGCAGGGTCGCCATTGAATGAAGCGTTAATACAATAGGGCATTTCATTAGATAACATAGTATTCATTACCGCAGTTAGCGCAGTTAAATTTATTGTTATCGGTGCATCGGCAGCTTTTTTCCGGGCAGCAAGAAGCAAAGTCCAGCTTGGTATGGCCCAGTCGGCTTCACTCAAAGCAAGCGAAGATGTAAGCGGTGTTTTATCTGCATTGGGATCGGGATTTTTTACGCTTGCAGTCAGATAGATATTATCCAACCTGAATTGCGTTGAAGATGACGACGGAAAAGTGGTACACAACCAGCGAATGTCCATGTAGGAAACATTATTGCATTCGTTGGGTAGTTTTACATTATTCACCTGCTTTCTGCTAATGCCCGATTCAGTAACATCGGTTACCGAAAATGGACCAAAAATATCTTTCCAGATCCCAGTCGGACTCAGCCTGTATTGTACTTTCAATGAATAGGCTGTGGACGAGCTGCTGGTGGCATGGCTGGAAGTTAAACAAACAGTGGAACTGCCCTTTGTATTGATTCCAGACATCAGATAATAAAGTTCGGAGCCCGATGACCAGCTTTTGGAACAACGCACATAACCTCCTGTGGTAGGAACATCCCATACCCGCGAAACTGTTCCGCCCATAAACATTTGCTCTGTACCAATTTTGGCAGTAGCGGCCAATGTCCCTCTATCAGCAGGCAAAGGATTGTCAGCAGTTTGTCCGGGAGGCATAACACCGCCTCCATACCACTTGTCGAAAGTCCATTCGGCTAACGAAATACGAATACTGTCTTGTGCGTAAAGTCCTGTACACAAAATTATCCCCAATACTATAGTGATTATTTTTTTCATTTTCTAAAAGCCGTTAATGACGACCCCCAAACCCCCAAATGGGGGCTTAAAGACCCGGTTTATATGTTTTCTTTTCAAAGTCTATGTCTGAAGCCCCCATTTGGGGGTTTGGGGGTCGGAACTATATTAATTTAGGGGGCTTCATACGATGGCGGTACGGATTCCGGTGAGCTGGCCCATTGGCGGTTCGCTTTATTCCCCATTACAAATTTGAGAATCCCACCCTGCATAAGCTCTGCATGCGAAAACCAGGATTTATTCCAGTCTTTTCCGTTAAAGGTTGCAGACTGAATGTATTTATTTTCCTTATTGTAATTTTCACAGGAAATTTCGAATTTCTTTTGATTTCCAATTTCAAACTCTATATGCTCAAAAAATGGCGTTCCAATAACATATACCGGCAGTCCTGGTGTCACAGGATAAAATCCCATCATCGAAAATACTACAAAGGCCGACATGCCACCGCCATCTTCATCACCGGGAACTCCCATTAAATCATTTCTAAACCACTCATCGATTAAGCCATGTATGCGTTTTTGCGTTCGCCAGGGCTGGCCGGCATAGTTGTACAGGTAAGGAATATGCATGCTTGGCTCGTTCGACATTGAAAATTGACCTACATTCCCGGTCTGATCAGGTAGCTGGGCATAAAATTCAAATTTGCTTTTATCCATAGGCGTATTATACATTCGCTCAAGTTCGTTCACAAAAGCATTGCTTCCGCCCATTAGTTTTACAAGATCGGCGATATTATGAGGCACATCCCAGCGGTAAATCCAGGCATTGTTTTCGCCATAAGTATTTCTGGCACCTATTCCGCCCGAATATTCATAACTGAACGGTGTTATGAAATTACCTTTTTCATCACGGGGTTGAAAAAAATGAGTTTCACAATTAAATATTTTGCGGTAGTTCAGGCTTCGGTTGAGAAAATACTCGTAATCTTTTTTCAAATTTAATTGCTTGGCCATTTGTGCAAGGCACCACTCGTCGTAAACTGTGCCCAAGGTAACAGCCACGGGTTGGCGGCGCTCAAAAGGATGGACTTCGGCAATGGTTTCTTTTTCCCCATCGCATAATGCCGGTATATAGCCATTTAATTTAAAATATTCATCGAGTTTACCCGCTTTCATCCCTGACCAGGGAGCCAGTGTTTTTTCGGTTATGGCACCCTTACAGGCTAAGTAGGCTTTGCTCAGGTCAAAGCCCCGAAGTCCTTTATTATATGCATCAATTACCGTGGCTACGCCGTGATTGCTGTTCATGCGTCTGCTGTCGCCTGTAATTTCAGGGAAAGTAGGCATCCAGAAATCAGGTGTTTGTTCTGCCATACGTATAAAAGAGTTAATAATATTAACCTCCATTTTTGGTTCAATCAAAACCCGGAGCGGGTGTACTGCCCGGTAAGTATCCCAGATCCAGTCGTCTGTAAAAAACGGACTGCCATTATCATTATGAACCTTATTGTCGGAAGCGCTGTAGTATTTTCCATCTTCCGAGATGGAAATCATTCGTTCGTACGTCCTGTAAAGTGCTGTATAAAAAATAGTCTTGTAATTTTCATCATCACCGGAAACTTTAATTTTGCCAAGTTTTTCATTCCATATCGCACGGCCTTCTTCTGCCACTTTCTCCAGGTTATAATCAAATATTTCGCGGTAAAGGTTTTTCTTTGCCTGATCGGTGCTTATGAACGAAATTCCATACCGTACTTTAATCTGAGACGTATTTTCTTCGAATTCTAACTTAACACAGGCATTTTTCCCCGACGCAACCGTTGAATTTAATCCGCTGCCTCCCAATACACTTTTCTTTATCGGAGTTAGATTTGTTTCCAGATAAATATATATATTTGTAGCGAAGTTGTCAATTTGCTGGTACCCGGTAACAGCATTACCATCAAATTTTAATTCCCCGTTCTTTGAATTGAGCAAAAGTACGAAGCCATCTTTTTTGGATAAAGTAATATCGTATATAGCCGATTGATGTGAGGGCGCAAATTTTACATCTGCTCCCATTTCATCCAAAAACACTGAATAATAGTATGGTTTGATGATTTCATTATCATAACTGTATGAAATAACCGGTGTGGCAATTGGATTTGTATCGCTGAGTCGGGCTATGCTTAAATTAAAAGCAGAACAACCTCTGTGGCTTGTAACCGCTATGGGCAGCCCGTAAAGCTGATTGCCCGTATAATCTCCCCTTTCGGGATAGGCACGCAGCATACTGTTGGGAAGATGAATCGTAGGATATGTCGGTACCAGTAAATGACTGATATTTCCAATAAACGGATTAACATAATCAACAGGTTCTTTTTCGTTTATAGGGGTGCTTGGTTGTTGGCAACTGCTTATTGTTAAGGTAAATGTGAAAAGCAGAAACACCAGATTTTTTTTTATCGACACAAATTTAAACATACCATTAGAGCTTTAAAATTCATTTTTTGATCCAAAAGTAAATTTGTAGAATTAATATTTGATTAATAAATATTTAATATGAAGTTTATTTGAAAAAATGTGCATATTAATTTCTTGTTAAGTCAATATTAATTCTAGTAAACGATATTTGCATCGTAATTCAATTCGTTAACAAATAATTCTATTTACAATGAAAAAAATCAAACTATTTTTTTTAATGCTTTTATCAGTAGGAACCTTCAACACAATTTGTGCACAAATAGACACGCTGGGTATCTACAACCTTACTGATGGGGGCGGCGACCCGGTAAATAAATCCGCCAATGTAAAAATGAGTAATGTAAGCTTTTCAGATTATGGCCGTGTGGGAGTAACGGCATCATCGGGCTCAGGTTTCTTTGTGTCAAAGGGTTTTCCTTTCGGCGGTGCAGATTATGATGCGGGCTTGTATCATACTTTTACTGTCACACCACAAAATGGAGCAACTTTGTATATAAAGAAGTTTACTATGAACCATAAACGTAGTGGCAGTAATCCAAATCCGGGCAACACGGTAAATTTTAAGACCGTCGTTGCTTTTGGCGATAAAGAATACGTTATTGGTACAGGAACCACTCTCAATCCAACCGCTTATTTCTATGCTGATAACCTGAAAATTATTTCAACAGGACCTGTTACTTTTAAATTATATGCCAAGGATTTGTTCGATGCCACACAGGCTTGGATGCAACGCTGGGTATCGTTAATTGGCGCAGTGGCTCCGGCCGGTACGGATATTTATGATATCACAGGGCCACTTGATCCAACTTACCTGGAAGTGCTCACTGACCACATCAATGCACTTACATTCTTTCAACTGGATGCGGTTGGCCAGCTTGTTGCACCGTTAATTACTGATATGAGCGGATTGCCAATGAATTATACATTTATTGTAAACAACGATGTGGATTTGACAAATGTGAGTTTAAATTATAAACTCCCTGCCGGCACAACATTTGATGGCGTCATGCCAACCAATTTCTCAACTGTTTCAAAACAGAGTGTCGTGCTGAAATCTTCATGGGGCACGCGCAAAGTATATATTACAGTGAAAAAAATAAAATCGGCTCCTACAGATGTAAATATTAAATTTGATGCTGTAAACAATACCGGAACATGGACCGAAGCTACTGAAGGCTGGATTGCAAGCGGCATTTCGGGCACAGTAACTTCCAAAGCACAGTTTGCAACCGAAAATTCTGCTTTGATTGCAAGCTCTGCCAATGCTTTGAAACAATTATCGTATGATATATCGACTGAAACTTCCGGGTTTACGGGTATGTTTTCTGTTGAAACTTCGGCAGATGGAATTTTTTGGGATATTTTACAGCAATATAATGCTTGCAATACTATCGCTGCTACCCTATCCACAATTGTAACCAACCTGCCGGAAAATACAAAATATATACGTTTTGTATATGATTGCAAAAACGGAAGCCAGATTGTGAATGTCAATAATATTCAAATGATTCGCACCACGAGTTCAGGCCTTGGCAAAACGGCTGTTGAAAAACTAAATTTTTACCCCAATCCCGCTCATTCTCAAATTACGATAAGTGCACCCGATTTATTAAATGAAATATCTTTTTTTTCAGTAAGTGGCACTCTTGTTAAAAGAATAAAGAATTTTGGCAATATAATCGATGTTACAGATTTGAAAGATGGTATGTATTTCGTAAAATCAACTACTAAATCGGGTACATTTTTAGTATCACCTTTAATTATTCAATAGTTAATTCCTTCTCAATCATAATTATAAAAAAATATTTCAATGAAAAAATTAAATCAAATAATACTCATTTTTGCTCTTTTTATTTGTCCATTTACAATTAGCGGACAAACAACCAGCTTCCTGCTGTTGGGTGATACTCATTATGATAAAATGGAAAATCATGATTTCCAGTGGTTAAGTGCAAATAATGCTGGCGATATAAGCCAGATTGAAGGCTATACTGCAAATACACGTAATAACTGGGATGACTTTATGAAACATTTACGCAATGTGGTCAAAACAAACGCTCCCCAGATTAAAGCGCTGATACAACTCGGTGATATTTCGGAAGGATTGGCCGGCGACAGCAAGGCAGACCAGATGGCAAAAAGTGTGATGGATGCAGTGGACAAATCAAAACTTGGTGTGCCATGGATTATCGTTAAAGGAAATCATGATGTAACATCAGGAACAGCCGCCAAAAATGCTTTTATTGCCAATTATATTCCCATGATCAGGAAACAAACCGGCGATAACTCTATCACTACTGCCAATTATTCATACCGTGTGGGTAATGTTGAGTTTTTTGTATGCGACTATTATGAACGCAATACTGTTGACCCTCTGGTATGGCTCGATGCAGCTGCAAAAGCCTCTACCGCTACGGTTAAGTTTGCGCTTTTTCATCAACCCGTTATTCCTGTTACTGAACGTTGCTGGCACATGTACAATACAACTGCCGAAGATGGCAACAGACAAAGACTTTTAGAAGTTATGGCCACGAATAAATTGATCGCTTTAGTGGGACACCTTCACCGGTATTCTGTATGTCGCCGTACAACCCAATGGGGTCCTATTGTTCAGATTATGGCAACCAGTGTTATTAGCAACCGTAATGATGTCTCCACAAGTAACGTGATTACGGCTTATGGACCTTCAATAGCAGCTAATTTACCTTCTTATGAACCTGCAACGCTGGAAACCCGCAAAGCCCAGCTTGTAGCCGAACAACCTTATGTTACATTCTATAAACAATGTACCTTACAAGGTTATGGCGTATTGAGTATTGACGATGTTACTTCCAAAATTGAATTAAAGTATTATGGAGGTTTTAGTTGTACACCTTTTGATACAGTTGATATTACTGAATTGACAAAATAAGTTTATCTGTCAATAAAAAAGCAAATATAAGTGCATGGGTTTTGAATGTAAATTTCATTTTTCATGCACTTTATTTTTTTAGTATATTTTTTTTTGTCAAAATGATTTTAGTTTCTTTCTCTGTTGACAGACTAAAAGAAAGAACTTTTAATATAAGATGATTGAATAACGATTTTTGTTTTATAAATAAAACGCTTGATTATAAAAATTACTCAATCATAACAGATTGCATTATAAGTTAATCGATTGTATATTAAATGGTTAAACATTCTGAATAAAATTTATTTATAATTCTTTCTC
>JBBQMQ010000005.1:0-27628 GCA_038329115.1 Bacteroidales bacterium | reverse complement strand
GATCGAATTCACCCGGATTTTTAGCAAACATCTCACGTACCGCAGCAGTCATAGCCAAGCGTCCATCGGAGTCGATATTGATTTTACAAACTGCAGAAGTAGCAGCTTTGCGCAATTGATCTTCAGGAATGCCAATTGAATCTTTCAATGCACCACCGTATTTGTTGATTGTAGCAACATATTCTTGAGGAACGGAAGAAGAACCGTGCAATACGATAGGGAAACCTGGAATTAATTTTTCAATTTCTTCCAAAATGTCGAAACGCAATGGAGGTGGAACTAATGTGCCATTTTCGTCGCGGGTACATTGAGCCGGAGTAAATTTGTTAGCTCCGTGAGAAGTGCCAATAGAAATAGCCAATGAATCAACGCCGGTACGGGTTACAAATTCAACCACTTCTTCTGGTTGAGTATACGTGTGGTGTTCGTGAGAAACTTCGTCCTCAACACCTGCCAAAACTCCAAGTTCGCCTTCAACGCTTACGCCGTTGGCATGAGCAAATTCAACTACTTTTTTGGTCAAAGCAATGTTTTCTTCAAAGGGTAAATGAGAACCGTCAATCATTACGGAAGAGAAACCGCTTTCGATACAGTTTTTGCAAAGTTCGAAGCTATCACCATGGTCTAAGTGTAAAACGATTGGAATGTTTTGTCCCAATTCTTTTGCATATTCCACAGCGCCCTGAGCCATGTAACGAAGCAACGTTTGGTTTGCATATTTACGTGCACCGCTCGATACTTGAAGGATAACCGGAGATTTTGTTTCAACACAAGCAGCAATAATAGCCTGCATTTGCTCCATGTTGTTGAAATTGAAAGCAGGAATTGCATATTTTCCTTCAATAGCTTTTTTGAATAAGTCGCTGGTATTGACCAATCCAAGTTCTTTGTAATTTACCATTTTAGTCGTTTTTTAATGTTTGATAATTTGACCGCAAAAGTACTCAATTTTTATTAAATATGAAAGGAAATAGAATCATAAAGTTTTAAATGAGAAGAATAAAAAACCGTTGCTGACATTTTGATTGAATTATGGATGTATTTATCAAAGTGAACAAATGTTGGCAATTATAAGTTATTATAAAAACGTTTGAATAAAAATAATATTTTAAACATGAAAAACTATGGCTATAATTAAAGAATTTAAGGAATTTGCCATGAAAGGCAATGTAGTTGATCTGGCTGTCGGTATAATTATCGGAGCTGCATTCGGTAAAATTGTGACTTCACTGGTGGCCGATGTAATTATGCCTCCAATTGGTTTTCTGGTTGGTGGTGTAAATTTTACCGATTTGAAATGGACGCTGAAAGTTCCCGAACTGATTGGCGGTGTTCGTCATGCTGCAGTCAGTATCAATTATGGTAATTTTCTTCAGGTGACTTTCGATTTTATTATTGTTGCTTTTGCCGTTTTTCTGGTAGTGAAAGGAATAAATCGCATGAATAAAAAGAAAGTCGAAGAGCCGGTTGTTGTAGAACCTGAACCAACAAAAGAAGAATTATTGCTTACCGAAATCAGGGATTTACTAAAGAAATAAGATTTTTTTCAAAACAAATTACCTTATTTGCATATTTATATTGTGAATAAGGTATTTTTGTAACCAATTTATAGTGTTTTCGTCGTGAATAAATAACTTGTTCATCGATTTTCACTTTGTTTGTGGCTATTTGTGCTCCTATCTTTGCAACATAAATTTTAAAACAATTATTTTATGGAAAATGAAGTTAAAAACTCGTTTCGTACGGGTTATACCAAAGGACTTGGTTTCGGAGTAATTCTTATGCTTATAGGAGTCGTATTTCTTGGATTTAATTTTGGTCTTATTTCTTCGTCTTTAAAATGGGTTATCATTTCATGGCCCATGTTGCTTATCGTTATCGGCGTGTCACATTATTTTAAGAGACGTGTTTTTTCGGCTACCATTCTGGTTCTGGTAGGAAGTTTCTTTATCATTCCGCGGTTTATCGAGGCTTATCCGGCTTTATTCCCTGGATTTAATGGTGATTTTACACACATTTACTGGCCGTTATTATTGATTGCTGCTGGTATACTTGTTATTACCGGTCGTCTTTTTGGCCCAAAATGGGGTTTTGATGAATGGAATCATGAGCATAATCACCGTTATAACAAACGCAATTATCGACATTATCGTCACAACAACGATTATTCAAAAAGGTCGTCAACCGGTGAAGGTTTCTCGAAAAACAGTGTTTTCGGCAGCGGCGATCATATTGTGCTCGATCCTGAATTTAAAGGTGGTGAAATGAATGCTATTTTCGGTGGATTGACGCTCGATTTGCGTAGAACCAACCTTCCTGAAGGCGATACGGTGCTTGAAGTAAATGCTGTTTTCGGTGGAATTACCATTTTTGTTCCGGCAGATTGGTATGTTGAAACGCATTTGGATGCCGTTTTTGGAGGATTTCAGGATAATCGCATGCCGAAAGAACCAGTTGACAAGACCAGAAAACTCATTATTTCAGGTTCGTGTGTGTTTGGAGGTGGTGAATTGAGAAATTGAAAGCCCTTTCCCTGAAGATTTAAAAAACTATGTAAATATTTTTTATAAAAAAAAATAATTGAGTTCTCTTTAAGTCCCCCTTCGGGGGATTTAGGGGCCGCCAACTGATCACATTAAATGTTGCATCCCTATTTTGAAAATACAGCCAAAACCATTGAATATATCTTCATTTGGATAACTTACGCCATGCTGCAAACTTTTGTTTTGTACTCGCTGGTTGCAGTTCCATTTTGGGTGATTGTATTGGATGGTTTTACACATGCAGCCATTTACGGTGTGCTCGGAGTATTGCTTTGGAGTGTGTTTAAATACGGGAATTATGGGGTTTTAAATACATACCAGATATTGATAAATTATATTGCTCTGGGTTTGCTTTCAATTACAATTTGGCTAGGTATTGGATACGGAATCATTTATTGGACTTTTAGCAGCGAAATTTCAGGTCAGTTTATTCAGGTTCTTCCTCTCCGGGGTTTTATCGGGTTGCTGGTTTATCTGTTGATTATTCAGCAATATAGATTTAAACTGGATCAATATGAAATAAGAAATGAAATTGATGAGCCAGTTGAACCTCATGAAGAACTCAAATCAAGGACTGACAATCACATTGAAATACTTGAACGGATTGCAGTAAAATCGGGATCGAAAATTCATGTGGTAATGGTGCCTGAGATTTATTATTTACAGGCTGATGGTGACTATGTTCAAATTTTTTCGGTAAACGGAAAGTATCTGAAAGAACAAACCATGAAGTATTTCGAGGAACATTTACCCGAAAATCAGTTTGTTCGTGTTCATCGTTCCATTATTGTAAATGTTGAAATGATTTCTCGAATTGAACTTTATGAAAAACAAAGTCAGTTGTTGACCTTAAAAAACGGACAACAAATAAAAACCAGTCCGGCAGGGTATAAAGCGTTGAGAATGGTGCTTAATCTATAAAGCTATATTTTGAATAAAAAACGCTAAGTCGAAATGGCTTAGCGTTTTTTCTGTTTTGAACTTAACAAAAGTTGATGCACTCCAACATCCGATTTATTTATTTACTTTAAACTGTGTATTTCCATTTACAAGAAAATCTACAATCTGTTTTGCAGCAGCCAGTCCGGCATTGATATTAGCTTCAGAAGTTTGTGCACCCATTTTCTTTGGAGTAGAAAAATAACGGTTTGGGAATTTAGCAACCATTTCTTCGTGATTATCCGGCATTATGTCGGTTACATATTTAAAATCGGGATGAGCTTCCATAAACTGAACCAGTTCTGCTTCGTCAACCACCTCTTTACGAGCAGTATTTACTACAATAGCACCTTTTGGCATTAATCCAAGTAAAGCTGCATTGATTGATTTCTTTGTGGACGGAGTTGCAGGAATATGAACCGAAACAACATCGCAAGTTTCGTACAATTTATGAACATTAAACAACGGTTCAACTCCGTCATTTTTGATTGTATCAACATGACAAAAAGCATCGAAGGCATAGAGTTTCATTCCAAAACCTTTGGCGATGCGGGCTACATTCCTTCCAACATTACCGTACGCATGAATTCCGAGTTTTTTACCCAACAATTCGGTTCCGGAAGTTCCGTTGTAGAAATTACGAACCGCATATACCAACAACCCGAAAACCAGTTCGGCAACTGCATTGGCATTTTGACCGGGAGTGTTCATAACGGTTACACCGGCATTGGATGCAGCAACCAAATCTACATTATCGTAACCGGCACCGGCACGAACCACGATTTTCAATTGTTTGGCAGCTGCAATTACTTCTGCATCTATAATGTCGCTGCGAATAATAATGGCATCCACATCCACAACCGCATCAAGCAATTGTTGTTTTTCGGTATATTTCTCGAGCAAAGCAAGTTCAAAACCTGCAGTTTCAATCTCCTGACGAATTCCTTCAACCGCAATTTTTGCAAACGGTTTATCGGTAGCAATTAATATTTTCATATAGAGCCCCCTAAACCCCCTAAAGGGGGAATTTTAATTAGTTTATTGATTTGTAAATTTTATGCACAAACCCAAAGTTCCCCTCCTTTAGGAGGGGCTAGGGGAGGCTTTTAGTTCATTTTTTCAAATTCATTCATGCAATCCACCAGCGCCTGAACACTTTCAATCGGCATGGCATTATAAATAGAAGCGCGGAAACCACCCACCGAACGGTGACCTTTAATTCCGTCCATTCCGGCTTCCTGAGCAAATTTCTGGAAGTCAGCTTCGAGTTCGGCATATTCAGGTTTCATTACGAAACAAACATTCATGCGTGAACGGTCTTCTTTAGCTGCTGTTCCAACGAAAATTCTACTGCTATCAATAGCATTGTAAAGCAAGTCCGCTTTGGCAATGTTTTTCTTTTCCATTTCTACCAAACCGCCGTTTGCCTTCAACCAACGCAATGTTTCCATGGCACTGTAAATAGGCAATACCGGAGGTGTATTAAACATAGAACCTTCGGCAATATGCGTTTTGTAATTCAGCATGGTAGGAATATAACGCGAAACTTTTCCAAGCAATTCATCTTTCACAATCACAAATGCCAAACCGGCAGGAGCCAGATTTTTTTGTGCACCACCGTAGATAAGTCCGTATTTCGAAACATCCATCGGGCGTGAGAAAATATCGGAAGACATATCGGCAACCAATGGCACCGGTGAATCAATGTCGGTCAGAATTTCTGTTCCGTAAATGGTATTGTTGGTGGTAATGTGGAAATAATCGGCATCCGCTGGAATCACATAATTTTTAGGAATAAAAGTGTAATTGGCATCTTTCGAGGAAGCAACTTCTACAGTTTCACCAAAACCTTTAGCTTCTTTTTGTGCCTTGCTTGCCCAAACACCGGTATTCAAATAAGCGGCTTTCTTTTCGAAAAGATTGAATGGAATCATGGCAAACTGCATGCTGGCACCACCACCCAAGAAAAGAACCGAGTAACCTTCTGGGATATTCAATAATTCGTAGAACAATTCTCTGGCTTCGGCAATAACCGCTTCAAAACCTTTGGAACGGTGGCTGATTTCTAAAATAGATAATCCTGAACCATTAAAGTCCAACACTGCCTGAGCTGTTTTTTCGATAACTTCGCGTGGCAAAATAGAAGGTCCTGCACTAAAATTATGTTTTTTCATACTAATAAATTATATATTTGTTTGATAGTTTTTTGCTCAAAAAATGAAAGCACAAAAGTACTATTTTTTTTACTTTCGACCACCAATAAAATGTGTTTTTATGATTTTTCAAAGCCTAAAATTCATACTTATACATTTACATTTTGGAAAATGTATTTTAATACAAAATAAATGACACACAATAGCTTAGAGTGTGCAATTTATTTCCCTGTAATAATTCTTTTCACCTCATTCAGTTTATTCAATGCTTCCACAGGAGTGAGATTATTAATATCCAGATTTTTTATTTCGTCGCGGATTTGTTCCAACACCGGATCGTCGAGTTGGAAAAAACTGAGTTGGAAACCTTCTCTTTGTTCGGCAATTTCGCCGATTGGTTTTGAAACGCCTGACTGACGGTTATCTGTTTCCAATTGTTTCAAAATTTGCTCCGACCGTTTCACAATACTTTGCGGCATTCCTGCCATTTTAGCCACATGAATACCAAAACTGTGCTCGCTTCCACCCCGAACTAATTTACGAAGGAAAATCACTTTCTTGTCCACCTCTTTTACCGAAACATTGTAATTTTTAATTCTGTGAAACGATTTTTCCATTTCGTTCAACTCGTGGTAATGCGTTGCAAAAAGCGTTTTAGCTTTACAGCTTCCATGTTCGTGAATATATTCCACAATGGCCCAGGCAATAGAAATGCCATCGTACGTACTTGTTCCGCGGCCAAGTTCATCAAAAAGAATCAGACTGCGGTTCGATAGGTTATTCATAATGCTGGCGGCTTCATTCATTTCCACCATAAAAGTCGATTCGCCTTGCGAAATATTGTCGCTCGCTCCAACGCGAGTAAAAATTTTATCCACCACACCAATTTTTGCACTCTCCACAGGCACAAAGCAACCAATCTGAGCCATCAGCGTGATAAGTGCTGTTTGACGTAACAAGGCCGATTTACCGGACATATTCGGACCGGTAATGATAATAATTTGTTGGGTTTCACTGTCCAGATACACATCGTTGGCAATATAGGTTTCACCAATCGGCAATTGTTTTTCAATTACCGGATGACGACCTTGCTTGATATCCAACACGTCGGTATCAGTTATTTCGGGACGAACGTATTTATTTTCAGCCGAAACTTTGGTAAATGACAGCAAACAATCCAACTGAGCAATCAGATTGGAATCCAGCTGAATAGCCGTTATGTAATCCACCAGACTTAACACTAGTTCATTGAAAAGCCGGGTTTCAATGGCCAGAATTTTTTCTTCAGCACCCAGAATTTTTTCTTCGTAAATTTTCAATTCCTGCGTAATGTACCGTTCGGCACTCACCAGGGTTTGTTTGCGAATCCACGTTTCCGGCACTTTGTCCTTGTGCATATTCCGCACTTCGATGTAGTAACCAAACACATTATTGAAACTAATTTTCAGGCTTGGGATGCCTGTTTCAGCACTTTCCCGCTCTTGTATTTGTTGCAAAAAGTCTTTTCCGGAATAAGCCAGTCGACGCAATTCATCCAAATCGGCATCAATTCCGGGTTTGATAATGCTTCCGCGATTGATCATCATCGGCGGATCGTTGCTTATTTCTTTGTCAATTTTATCGGAAATAACAGCACAAACATTCAGTTGGTCGGCAATCTTTTTTAAGGTCAGATTGTCACTTTCCATGCATGCTTGTTTGATTGGTTCAATGGCTTTCAGAGCCACTTTAAGCTGTACCACTTCCCGTGGATTAATGCGACCAACTGCCACTTTGGAAATAATACGTTCCAAATCGCCAATCAGCGCAATATTTTGTTCTAGCAACTGACGAAGTTCGGTATTTTTGAAAAAATGCTCCACCACACTAAGCCGCTCATTAATCGGTTTCACATCTTTCAACGGAAAAGCTACCCACCGTTTCAGCATGCGTGCTCCCATTGGACTGATAGTTTTGTCAATCACATCCAAAAGCGTTCGTGCACCTTCATTAATCGATCCGTACAATTCCAAATTTCGAACTGTAAAGCGGTCGAGCCACACAAAACGTTCTTCTTCAATGCGCGAAAGTTGTGTGATATGTCCGGTTTGCTGGTGATGCGTCTGGTCGAGATAATGCATAATCGCTCCGGCTGCAACCACACCGTTTTGCAAATTTTCAACGCCGAAACCTTTCAGATTTTTTGTTTCGAAATGTTTCAACAAGCGTTCATTAGCCGAATCGGGTGTAAAAGCCCAGTCTTCGAGGGCATACGTAAAGAATTTTGTTCCGAAAAGTTGTTCAAAATCCTTTCGTTTGCTTCGGTCGAAAAGCACTTCCTTCGGACTGAAACTGTTCAGTAATTTATCAATGTATTCGCCCGATCCTTCGGCAACCAGAAATTCACCGGTGGAAATATCCAAAAATGCAACTCCAATTTGATTTTTATTGATATAAACACTTGCCAAAAAAGTATTTTCCTTGTGATTCAGCGTGGTATCGCTGTATGAAACGCCCGGAGTAACTAATTCAGTCACACCACGTTTTACGATTTTCTTGGTGAGTTTCGGATCTTCCAATTGGTCGCAAATGGCAACTCGCCTACCGGCACGAACCAGTTTTGGCAAATAAGTATCGAGTGCATGGTGTGGAAATCCGGCAAGTTCTATAGTTTTTCCCGAACCGTTGGCCCGTTTGGTAAGTGTAATTCCTAAAATTGAAGACGCTTGAATCGCATCGGTAGAGAAAGTTTCGTAGAAATCGCCGCAACGAAAAAGCAAAATAGCATCGGGATGCTTTGCTTTAATCTCGTTGAATTGTTTCATCATCGGGGTTTCTACTATCTCGGAGGCCATAAAGTTTAAAGATTACCCCTAACCCCTCCCGATAAATCGGGATAAATTGCGGGGAATTGGGTTAGTTTTGTGAAGTATATTTTTTTCATTTTCCTATTCCCCTTTTGGGGTTAGGGGTCTTTCAATAAAAAGTCCATCAATCGCATCAGTCATGCGCGACCATAGGAATTTTTTCTTTTCAATTTTAATATTCTCAATCATTTTTTCGCTGCGTTCATTAGCAAAGAAATCAACCATCGCATCGGCAATCTGCTTCGTTTCAACTTCAACAACATAACCTACTTTCCCATCAGGAATAATTTCGGCCAAACCACCTACATTGGTCACCAGCATTGGTTTTTCAAAATGATAGGCGATTTGGCTAACACCACTTTGCGTTGCTGTCCGGTAAGGTTGAGCTACTAAATCGGCAATACTGAAGTAGTTACGAACATCTTTATCTGGAATAAATTTTGTGCGAAGTTCTAGGTTCTCATCTAAGCCCAATCGTAAAATCTGCTGAAGATAGGGTGCCGGATCTTCGTAAAATTCACCGGCAATTATCAACTTCACCGGAAATTTGCGTAATCTTACATCGGCAAAAGCTTCCAGCAACAAATCCAAACCTTTGTATTGACGTATAAAACCAAAAAATAGTATGTAGTTATCCTGTTCGTGAAGGCCGAGTTTCACTGCAGCCTCTTTTTTAGTTAAAGCATCACCATAATGATCATAAATCGGGTGAGGTGATACGATTTTAGGTTTGTTCTGTTTGTCAAAATGATTTATGTCGGTCACTACCGATTTAGCCATTGCCACAAACCCATCCATCGATTTCACAAAGTATTTGGGGAACAGTTTATCCAAAATAGTTGGTTCGTGAGGTATCATATTGTGAATGAGTCCTACCATTTTTGTTTTTGGGGAACGAGCCAACCGGGCAATGGTACCAAAACACGGAGCAATAAAAGCCATCCAATAGCAGAAAATAATCACGTCAGGCGATTTCTTTCGAATTTCGCGACCTACTTTTATCCAGTTTAATGGATTTACAGCATTAATTTTTCGGGTTATTTTCAAATCTGCCGGAGCAGCTTCTGTTGAATATTGTGTCTTTCCTGGGAATAAAAATCCGGGGTACTGAAGAGTGAACGTAATTATTTCTATATCATTTCCCTGACGGACGTATTCATGTGCTAAACGCTCGTTGTAAGCAGCCAAACCGCCGCGGTATGGAAATGCAGTACCAACTATGATTATCTTCATATATAAACATTTAACATTAGACAGATATACAAAAAATACAAGTAACTGTTCGCGACTAGATTCAATCGTCCCGTTCAAAAAAAATAAAAACGATTGATTTAATTGCTTGTTTATTCTCTGCAAAAGTACAAAATTAATTATAGCTCTTTGGTTTTTTAGAACAAAATCTTTGGTTTTTTATCTTCATTTATTTACAAACTGCAAAACAAAGTAACCAAAAACGGCACCGCAAAATCAACAATCATGCCCTGATAAATGGAAACAATGGCATACTCTTTACCTGAATTACGGACAATAACGGGAAAAGTAGTGTCCATGGTGGTAGCGCCTCCGGCTGAAATAGGAGCGAGTTTTCCGAAGTATTTCACCATCCAGGGAGCAAAAATCAGAGTGAGAATCTCGCGCATAATATTTGAAAGAAGAGCAATAGTGCCAAGTTCAATACCTTTGTATTGAGTAATCAAAATACTTGATAATGAATAATATCCAAAGCCTGATCCAACAGCCAGACAATCAGCAACACTTCTGTTTTTTATAAAAATGCTGACCGCCAAAACTCCAATCCAAGTACCAACAATGGTCATTAACGGCAAAAATAGAATGCGTGGATGTATATTCCGGAACTGGCGAATGGAAGTCGGATCGTTACCAATGCTGATGCCCACCGAAAACATCAGCGCACAAAGTACGTAAAAACTGATATTCTGATTCATTAATTGAAGTGGAAACCAGCGAAAAATGCCCAGCAATAATCCGGTGGCAAAAAACGATAATATTATTAGACTGCCTTTCATATACCCCTAACCCCTAAAGGGGGAATTTAATTTATTACAAATCAATCTTTTATACATAAAAAAGCTATTTTAAGTCCCCTTCAGGGGATTTAGGGGTTTTCAACCACAACAACCATGCAGCCAGCACACTTCCCAATGTTCCACCCGTTGCCAACAAAAATGCTTGTAAACCGAATTTTGGAAACTGGCTCACAACAGACTCATTTGCACCGATTTCCAATCCAAGCAAAAACAATAACAACCAGATAAGCGTTAGAATTAATCCGTGAATAAAACGCATTTTCCAACGGCGAAATACATAACCGAAAGCGATTCCGGCAAGCATAAAAGCAAGTACAATAAACATTGAATCAGTTTTTAAGACTACAAAGATAGAAGAAATTTGAAGATTTAAAAAGTTAGCAAAAAAGGAATTACAACCGATTGAAGAACGGCAAAAAATAAGTACTTTTGCACCTTCAAAAAACCTCACCCCATGCCCTCTCAACCTCTTCCGTCCTTCGGACACCTTCTCCAAAGGAGAAGGAAAGCGGAAAAACAGCATTGGAGAGGGAGAAAATTGTAAATCAAATAATTATCAAAATAATATGAGCAAAAAAGCATTACTTATGATTTTGGATGGCTGGGGACTCGGAAACCACACCCTTGCCGATGTAATCTACAGCACACCAACTCCTTATTGGGATTCGTTGGTTGCAAATTATCCTAATTCGCAACTGGCAGCTTCGGGCGAAGATGTTGGTTTGCCGGATGGACAAATGGGAAATTCCGAAGTCGGTCACCTGAACATTGGTGCCGGACGCGTGGTTTATCAGGATTTGGTGAAAATAAATATTGCTTGCCGTGACAACAGCATTCTGCAAAATCCGGAAATTATCAGCGCCTATTCGTATGCTCGCGACAATAAAAAGAAAATTCATTTCCTTGGTTTAGTGTCCAACGGTGGTGTTCACAGTTCACTCGATCATCTTTTCAAATTGTGCGATATTGCCAAAGATTATGGTATTGATGAGGCTTTTGTTCATTGCTTTATGGACGGTCGCGATACCGATCCGCGCAGCGGAAAACATTTTATCGAACAATTGGTTGCTCAAAATGCCAAATCAGGAAGTAAAATCGCTTCGATTATTGGGCGCTATTATGCCATGGATCGAGACAAACGCTGGGATCGCGTGAAACTGGCTTATGATTTATTGGTAAATGGCGTTGGAACTCCGGCAACGGATATGGTTTCGGCTATGCAAACTTCATACAATGAAGGTGTTACCGACGAATTTATCAAACCAATCGTTGCTGTTGATGCTGCCGGAAAACCGTTGGCAACCATCGAAGCCGGTGATGTGGTGATTTTCTTCAACTACCGCAACGACCGCGCCAAAGAACTAACCGTGGTTCTAACCCAGACAAACATGCCAGAAGAAGGAATGCACACCATTCCGCTGGAATATTATTGCATGACTCCGTATGATTCATCGTACAAAGGGTTGCATGTGATTTTTGACAAAGACAATGTTCAGAACACGTTGGGCGAATACGTTTCGAGCCTTGGCTTAAAACAATTGCGCATTGCTGAAACAGAGAAATTTGCTCACGTGACTTTCTTTTTCTCCGGCGGTCGCGAAAGTGAATTTGAAGGCGAAGAACGCATTTTGGTTCCTTCACCCAAAGTGGCAACTTACGATTTGCAACCTGAAATGAGTGCCCCCGAAGTAGCTGACAAACTAGTTGCTGCATTGAACACCAAAAAATTTGATTTCATTGCATTGAACTTTGCCAACGGCGACATGGTAGGTCATACCGGCATTTACGAAGCCATTGTTCAGGCTGTAAAAACCATTGATAAATGCGTTTCGGAAGTGGTTGAAGCTGCAAAAGCTAATGATTATGAAGTGATTATCATTGCCGATCATGGAAATGCCGATAATGCAGTAAATGCCGACGGTTCACCAAATACAGCACACTCATTGAATCCGGTTCCGTTTATTTACGTGACTGAAAACAAAAATGCAAAAGTTGAAAACGGAAAATTGGCTGATGTTGCACCTTCAATTTGTACCATTTTGGGCATTGAGCAACCGAAAGAAATGACCGGAAAAGGGTTAATTAAGCAATAACCTCACCCCTAGCCCCTCTCCTTGAGGAGAGGGGAAAAAGATACTACACGCTGAAAGTTAGCTCTTTCAGCGTTGTTTCTATTAAGAAGAAAATTAATTACATATTTGCATTATATTTGCAAAACAAACAATCAATAAAATGGTCCTCTCACAATTTCCCCTCTCCTCAAGGAGAGGGGTTAGGGGTGAGGTTGGGAAATAGGGGGTTAAAACATGACTTTAAGAAATATACTCGAAAACCGAATCCTTGTTTTGGATGGTGCGATGGGAACCATGATTCAGCGACATAAACTTACTGAAGCCGATTATCGTGGTGAACGCTTTGCAAATGTAAAACACTCACAAAAAGGGAATAACGATTTGCTGGTATTGACGCAACCGGAAATTATTTACAGCATTCATTGTCAGTACCTTGAAGCAGGTGCGGATATACTCGAAACCAACACGTTCAATTCGCAACGCATTTCGATGGAAGACTACGGAATGGGCGAATTGGTTCGTGAAATAAATTTGGCCGGTGCAAAACTGGCACGTCAGACTGCCGATGAATTTACTGCAAAGAATCCTGAAAAACCGCGTTTCGTTGCCGGATCCATTGGTCCAACCAACAAAACTGCTTCCATGTCACCCGATGTGAATAACCCTGCTTTTCGTGCCGTAAGTTTTGATGATTTGGTTTCTGCTTATAAAGAACAGATACTGGCATTGATTGAAGGTGGCGTTGATGCATTATTGATTGAAACAATTTTCGATACGTTGAATGCGAAAGCAGCTATTTTTGCAGCCGAGGAAGCTATGGCCGAACTTGGGAAACGGGTTGAAATTATGCTTTCTGCAACTGTTGCCGACAAAAGCGGCCGAACTTTGTCAGGTCAGACCATTCGTGCTTTTCTGGCATCAATCAGTCATGCCAATTTATTGTCAGTTGGATTAAATTGTTCATTCGGCGCTAAAGATTTAAAACCATATCTGGAAGAAATCAGCGAGCATTCTCCGTGGTTTGTAAGTGCGTATCCGAATGCCGGCTTACCGAATCAGTTTGGCGAATATGATGAACTACCGGAAATGATGGCAACTCAGGTCAAAGACTATTTCGACGAAAAACTGGTAAATATCATTGGCGGTTGTTGCGGAACTTCACCGGAACATATTGCAGCTTATCAGAAATTGATTGAAAAAGCTGAAGTGAGAAAAAGAAAAGTTGCCAATAACAATTTACAATTGAGCGGGTTGGAGGTTTTAGAAATCACCTCACCCCTAACCCCTCTCCTTGAGGAGAGGGGAGCTGAGCATGCAAACTTTACAACTGATTCTATTTCTTGGAATTTACTTATTGATAAGGCAAAAGAAATGCGTCATGAGCAAACAAAAGCCGAAATGGAATTATGGGAACGTTTACGTGACAAGAAAATTGGTTATAAAATTCGTCGTCAACATATTGTAAATGGATATATTGCTGATTTTATTTGCATTGAGAAAAAAGTTATAATAGAGGTTGATGGTGGAATTCATTCAACGAAAGAACAAATAGAACATGATAAATTTCGCACTGAAGTTTTAAATAATAATGGGTTTATAGTACTTCGTTATACAAACGAAGAAGTTTTGAAAGATCCATACGAAGTTGCAAAAAACATAAAAGAAAAATTAGATAATTTACCCTCAAACAAACGCACAAATAACTCAAATACAGATGACCTACTCCCCTCTCCTCAAGGAGAGGGGTCGGGGGTGAGGTCCTTATTCGTCAATATCGGCGAACGTTGCAACGTGGCCGGTTCACGTGCTTTTCTTCGTTTAATCAATGAGAAAAAATATGAAGAAGCGTTGGTCATTGCCCGCAAACAAGTGGAAGATGGCGCTCAGATTATCGACATCAACATGGATGATGCCATGTTGGAAGCGAAAGAAGAAATGGTCACTTTTCTGAATTATATTGCTTCCGAACCGGACATTTCCCGCGTGCCGGTTATGATTGATTCTTCGAAATGGGAAGTGATTGAAGCCGGATTGAAATGTGCGCAGGGAAAATGCATCGTGAATTCAATCAGCATGAAAGAAGGCGAAGAAGACTTTCTCAACAAAGCACGCAAAATTCGCTCGTACGGTGCAGCCGTTATCGTGATGGCATTTGATGAAAAAGGACAGGCTGATAGTTTCGAACGAAAAACGCAGATTTGCAGCCGTGCGTATCATTTGCTGGTTGACAAAGTTGGTTTTCCGCCTCAGGATATTATTTTCGACCCAAATGTGCTGGCAATTGCCACCGGAATTGAAGAACACAATAATTACGGCGTTGATTTTATCAATGCCACCCGCTGGATTAAACAAAATTTGCCTTATGCCAAAATAAGTGGTGGCGTAAGTAATTTGTCATTTTCATTCCGTGGAAATAACGTTGTTCGCGAAGCCATTCACTCGGTATTTTTGTATTATGCTATTAAAGTAGGCATGGACATGGGAATTGTGAATGCCGGCATGTTGCAAATTTACGAAGATATTGAACCTGAATTATTGGAACATGTGGAAGATATTGTGCTCAATCGTCGTCCGGATGCAACGGAACGCATGATTGAACTGGCCGAAAAAGTAAAACAGCAAGCAACCGGAGAAAAGGTTGAAAAAGTGGACGGATGGCGTTCTCGTCCGTTACAAGGTCGATTGGAATATGCTTTGATAAAAGGCATCAGTGACTTTTTGGAAGAAGATTTGGCTGAAGCACTGACACATTATGATTCCGCCATTGAAATTATTGAAAAACCGTTGATGAGCGGCATGAATATCGTGGGTGAACTGTTTGGGGACGGAAAAATGTTCTTGCCACAAGTGGTAAAAACAGCACGAACCATGAAAAAAGCAGTAGCAATTCTTCAACCGGTTATTGAAGCGGAGAAAGTTCCGGGACAAAGTTCATCTGCCGGCAAATTCCTGATTGCAACCGTAATAGGAGATGTGCAAGATATTGGTAAAAACATTGTGGCTGTGGTATTGGCTTGTAATAATTTCGAAGTGATTGATTTAGGTGTAATGACACCAACCGAAAAAATTATTCAGACCGCTATCGACCAAAAAGTGGATATTGTGGGGCTGAGCGGATTGATTACGCCTTCGTTGGAAGAAATGGCGCATGTAGCTTCCGAAATGCAAAAAGCCGGATTGACCATTCCGTTGCTAATTGGTGGTGCTACTACTTCCAAAATTCACACGGCTGTGAAAATTGCTCCAAATTACAACGGACCGGTGGTTTATGTAAAAGATGCGTCGGTAAATACACACGTGGTGGCTCAACTGATGAGCAAAAATAATCACGTGGCTTATGAAGCCGGCATTGCTACAGAATATAAAGCGTTGCGCGACAAACAGGTGAAGAAACCCGATTTATTGAGTCTGGAAGAAGCGAAGAAACGGAAACCAAATTTGTTTTAAAAAAGCTTTTTTGTAAAATAAGGCTGGATTTCTCAATTGAAATCCAGCCTTATTTTTATACCAACAAATTATATTTAACTATATATGAGGATTGCAATCCACATATATAGCCTTTTTTGTGGATTACAATCCTCATAATTTGTTATTTTTGTATCATATTCAAAATATTTATATATCTTTGCAGCAGAAACCGATGCCATTATGATAAACAGAAAACTGTATAAAACCATTGAGGATAAGCTTTTTAAAGGCAAAGCCATACTTATTATGGGAGCTCGTCAAGTTGGGAAAACAACGTTGATAAAGCACTTGACTGCTAACCGGACGGATATACTGTGGCTTACAGGCGACGAGATTGATGTTCAAAAGTCTTTTGAGGAAATGTCATCGACACGTTTTAAGGCAATTTTTGGTTCAAAAAAATTAATAGTAATCGATGAAGCTCAACGAATTTCGGATATTGGTCTTCGTTTAAAATTAATCACTGACAACTTGCCAGAATATCAACTTATTGTTACAGGAAGTTCGGCTTTTGAATTGGCCAATAAATTGAATGAACCACTCACAGGACGAAAATGGGAATACAAAATGTACCCACTTTCATTTGGCGAAATGGTAGAAAATCATGGTTTATTGGAAGAAAAAAGATTGCTTTCACATAGATTGGTTTATGGCTATTATCCTGAAGTGGTTGTAAATCAAGGAAGTGAAATTGAAATTCTCAAACAGCTATCTGACAGCTATTTATACAAAGATATTTTAATGCTTGAAGATGTAAAAAAACCAGATAATCTGGTTAAACTTTTGCAGGCGTTAGCATTTCAGGTTGGTTCACAAGTATCGTACAGAGAATTGGGTCAATTATGTAATCTGGATACAAAAACAGTAGAGAAATACATTACGTTGTTGGAGCAAGCTTATATCGTTTTTCGATTGGGATCGTTCAGTAGGAATTTAAGAAATGAATTAAAATTCTCAAAAAAAATATATTTTTTTGATAATGGTATTCGCAACGCATTGATTTCTAACTTTTCGCAGATAGAAAACAGAACAGATTCCGGAGCTTTATGGGAAAATTTTCTTATCTCGGAGCGTATGAAACATATGCATTATTCCATGCAGTGGGCAAATACCTGGTTTTGGAGAACGACCCAACAAACTGAAATTGATTATATTGAGGAACAAAATGGACAATTAAGTGCATTCGAATTCAAATGGAATCCAAAAGCGAAATACCGTCAACCTAAGTTGTTTTTAGAAACGTATCAAAATGTTACCTTAAAAATAATTAGCAGAGATAATTTTGAGGAATTTCTACTATAGAAAAAGCGGCTGAATTTCAAATATTAAATCCAACCGCTTTTGTTTTTTCCTTCGCCTTTGCCTAATCAACTTTCTCCACCTTTCCCAAACTCACATAACACACAAAACCGGTGGTTTGATAACCCATTCCGGCAATCAGATTCATGTATTGTTTTACCTGCTGAATATAGTTTTTGCTTTCTTTGTCGCCAAATTTATAATCGATAATTGTGGCTTTGTTACCATCGAATATCACTCTGTCGGGGCGAAATTGCTCGCCGTTTGGAGTTAGAATAGTGGTTTCGTTCAAAACGCGAACATCGTTGGCAAACCAGTTTTCAGTTCCGGGTAAATTCCAGAATTTTCCCATTTCTTGAGCTACCGTTTCTGCTTCATTTTCACTGATACGCCCTTCACGAATCAGGGCAGCAATGGCTTTTGCCTGATCGGATTTACGGGTGATTTGCTTCAAAATATCGTGCATTATCAATCCGTAATTCAGTCGGCTGTCGGTCAGTTGTTGGTTTTCCAATAAATAATCCAGGCTTTGATGGCGAATACGTAACCGCTCGGAACTTGTCACCGACGGATAATTATTTATCTTTTCATTCGTATCAATGTTGGAGTTTTCTTTATAAACCGCTTTCGTCGGGTCACCCAATTCAAAAAGGTTTGTTTCTTTGCTAAATGATGCCGTTAGCGGAACAATTTCAGTATCCAATCCGGGAGTTTCCACGCTAAAACATGCCGAAAGTAAAGCCGAAAGAGAATTTATCTTATCCAGCTCTTCCACCTCTTTTTTCGGTGCCGGCAACAGACAAATCAGTTCGTGTTTGGCACGGGTAAATGCCACATAAGCTACATTCAAACTATCGATAAACAAATGCATCTGTTCATCGAAATAGCTTTCGGCAAAAATGGACTGTCCTAGTTTGGAACTATATTCAATTGGCAGCAATGGCAATTCGTTGAACGGCGCTTGTGTTGGTTCGCACCAAAGAATGTTGCGCATGCTGCTGTCCAGTTTCCAATCACAGAACGGCATTATCACAACTTTAAAGTCCAATCCTTTTGACTTGTGAACCGTCATAATGCGCATCGCACTTTGATTGTCTGGAGTGGAAATGCATTGTTTGCCACCGTGCTTTTTCCACCAGGTGAGAAAACTGTTGAGGTCGGCTGTTTTACCGGTTGTATAGCGAAAAACCACATCCTGAAACGCCTGAACAAATACAGCTTCGTTGTGCCATTCACCAACTCCAAACAATGAAATAATCCGCTCTACCATATCAAAAAGCGAGCTATTTTGAAGTTGTTCCAGCGAAACGTTTTCCTCATTCGTAAATAATGGAGAAAATAAATTTTCAGCCGTTTTTGAATTCGAGAAACAAGCATTCAACGCTTCATTTTCCGATTTTCCTTGTCGTCCACGGGCATATTCGTAATTCACAATGGTTTGCTGAATGCTGTCGGAAGGATTGACGAACAATTGCAAAATGCCGAGCACAAACCGCACTGAAGCCGATGCGCCAATCAGCAACCCGTCATTCCCCATAATGTCGTAGCAAAATTCCGGTTTGGCTTCCGACGTCGTTTTGAAGTTGAGGAGTTTGTGAATAACATCCACTTCTTCTTTATTGGTACGCACCAAAATGGCAATGTCATTGGGGCGATAACCGCGGCTTTGCAAATCTTCGAGCATTGCCGGCAGTCGCTCTAAACTTTCAGCTTTCCAACCGTCTTCATTTTCATCCTGCGCAATGAAATTAAATTGTACACGCCCCGTTCCTGCTTTGGCTGAAACTTGTTGGTGGATATTGGAATATGCATGTTCGATTTTATGCGTCAAAGCTTCTAAATGCGGATAAACAGGCAAAACGGGTTGTAGGTTTCCGTTCAGTTTGCTTTGTAACAATTGCGCAGCGCGACGGAAGAATGAATTATTGAAATCGATTATATTCTTGTCACTACGCCAGTTGGTGTCGAGGTTTTCTTCGTGAATTTGTTCAGGACGGAAATCGGTCAGAATATTTTCGTCGAGAAGTTTCCAGTCGGAATTACGCCAGCGGTAAATACTTTGCTTCACATCGCCTACCACGAGATTGAGTTTTCCTGCCGACAAGCTGTTTTCCATTAAAGGCTTAAAGTTTTTCCATTGGAGCACTGACGTATCCTGAAATTCGTCGATCATGTAATTATCGATATGAATGCCCGTTTTCTCATACACGAACGGCGTATCACTGTTGTCGATAATTTTGTTGAGCAGCATGTTGGAATCGGAAATAAGCATGGTGTTTTGCTCGTCGGTCAGCTTTTTGATTTGCACCGCCAAGTCCGATAAAATGCCCAGCGTATTGATATGCTTCAGCACCATTACTGCCGAATTATATTCCACAATATCAATGCTCAACAATTCCACAATTTGCCGGAAACATTTTCCCAAACCATTGTTATAAGCCGATTCAATAGCCGATTTAATATCCTGTGGTTTCGATTTGGTGTAACAGTTCGTCACATCGTCAGCAAAACTGATAAACCGGTTGCTGATTTCCAGTTTGCCTTTCAATAGTTTTTCGAGCGTGCCGGTAGTTTTATAGGCAAAATCTTCGTGGATCAAACCGTTACGAGCCATGATGTTCATCCCTTCAGTAGCGGTTTGTTTTACTTTGGCTTCGAAGTTAGTTTTAATCTCGCGCAAACTTTTTCGGTAGTTCGTCAGGAACTCGCGTTCGTGCAATTTACGGTTGGTATCTTCAGCTTTGTGCTGGTAACTTTCCTTGAAAATCTCTTGTCCGAGCTCCATGATATTACTGCGCATATTCCAGTTTTCAGATTGCTCAATGCGCTCCTCGGCAAAGGCGGTAAGCCATTGCAGCAGTTGTTTGTTCTCGTCTTTGGACAAATCCAGAAACAAATTATCGACCGATTGTTCCAACGTTGACGAATTGTCCAGCTCCAGGTTATATCCGCCATGTACGCCAATGTCTCGGGCAAAGGAGCGAATGACTTGCTGAAAAAAGCGGTCGATAGTGCTGATAGAAAACGATGAATAGTCGTGCAGTATGGTGGTGAGAATATGTTTTGCCCGAATATTTACCGCTTCTTCGGACATGCGGAATTTCAACATCAACCCTTCTCTATAATCGGATTTTCCACCTTGCGAGAGTGCATGCAATTCTTTCAGAATGCGCGTTTTCATCTCGTCGGTGGCTTTGTTGGTGAACGTTACGGCCAGGATGCGACGATGCGTCCGTTCCCGTTTAGGGTCGAACAGCAAGTGGATATAATCTTGCGTAAGGCGGTATGTTTTGCCGGAACCGGCGGAAGCGCGATAGATGTTGAGCATGGAATTAATTCATAATTAAAAATACATAATTCATAATTGAAGAAAAATTATTTGAAGTTTATCTTCTTCACTTTAAATCCCATTTCCAGCAAAATATCTACAATTTTTACCCGAAAATCGCCCTGAACCAGTATTTCACCATCGCGGGAGGAGCCTCCTGCGCCACATTTCACTTTGAGTAGTTTCGCCAGCTCTTTCAGTTCGCCATCCTTTCCCTGAAATTCGGTTACGAGCGTAGCCGGTTTCCCGTTTCGTTTGTCCAGTTCCACACGCAACGGTTCGCTTTGGCGTTTTACCGTTTTGACAGGTGCAATTTGAGGTACTTCTTCCACTTGCGGCACTGTACTTTTTACTTCGTTTAATTTATCTCTCCAATCCATTTTGATTATTTACCATTTATTCATTTACTATTTACCATTTATTGAGACCGAAAAATCCCCCCCTTTAGTGGGTTAGGGGGCAATCTTCTTAAAGAATTCCCAAATAATAATTCCACTGGTAACACTCACGTTCAACGAATGTTTCGTTCCAAATTGCGGAATTTCTATGCAACCGTTGCACGCATCCACCACGCTTTGCTGCACACCTTTTACTTCGTTGCCAAGAATAACAGCATATTTTTTTGTTTTGTCGAGTTGCAAATTCGTCAACATCGTACTTCCTTTGGCTTGTTCAATAGCATAAACAAAATAACCCGATGCTTTTAGTTCTTCAACGGCGGCATGTGTGTCTTCGAAATATTTCCATTCAACGGTATTTTCAGCACCGAGAGCAGTTTTATGAATTTCGGCATGGGGTGGCGTGCTTGTAATGCCGCACAGGTAAACCGCTTCTGCCAAAAAGGCATCAGCCGTGCGAAAAACCGACCCAACATTATGCAGACTGCGCACATTATCGAGCACAACAATCAACGGCGTTTTATTTTCGTCTTTGAATTCCTCCACAGTGAGGCGTTTCATTTCTGTTATTTTGAGTTTTTCCATTTTATTCAGAGGTAAGAAAGCAAGAGGTAAGACGTAAGTAAAAGCACAAATTATTTACCTCTTAACCCTATTTCATCAAAGATATTGATTTTTCAATAATTGTATCGTATCCGCGTGCTTCATCTGTCACTTTTAAGCTATCAGTAATATCCGGGTCAATTCCCAATTCAATTTGATTCATATTGACATCATACATCGGCGAAGTAGAGAGACGAACCATCCAACCATTCGGAATTTCGCTCGACATGGGTAAACCTCCTCCGCCACCGGTTTTGTCACCAACAATTATGGCTTTGGGAGCCAGTTTCATGCGGTTTACAAAAGCATTGGTAGCACTGAACGACATTCGGTTGGTCAGGACAATAACCGGACGCTCCCATTTCAGATTCTTATTTGACGGAGTTTTTATTTCGGTTGGAGTGGAAAAATCGGAATGTCCATCGCCGGTTTTGTGGTTTATATATCCGGTAACCGTTTCTTTTGTGAAAAAATACGAAGCCAGGTCGCCAGACAAATCGAGATAACCGCCGCCATTATCGCGAACATCGATGATTAATCCGTTTTTGCAATCAGCAAAATAGTTGAATATGTACG
Organism: Bacteroidales bacterium; assembly: GCA_038329115.1. Lineage (GTDB taxonomy): Bacteria > Bacteroidota > Bacteroidia > Bacteroidales > Paludibacteraceae > Paludibacter. The sequence goes on along the minus strand of JBBQMQ010000005.1, from coordinate 5,355 downwards.
AAAAGGTGAGATCAGAAAACTGGTCGGAAAAACTGCTGTAATAAATGTATCCGATTTTTCCTCCGTCAATTTTCTGATAGCGCATACCCCCTGCAATCAGATAATTATCGCCCAGATACCGGCTGTTGTAAATCAGTTTCGAATCGAAATTGGCCGGATAATCGCTAAACCATTTCCAGTAACGACTTATATTAAAGTCGGAATATAAATTCACATGCCCATCTTTCAGTTCATCCAGCATATTGCCCAATACATTGAAAAGCGAAATATCGTTCTTTACGGTATCCACGCGAGCTTTATAAACTGTATGAATAGAATCCCAATTGATCTGTTTGTAATCGAGGTAGCAATATTTTGTGTCAATAATTTTCCAAAGTGCTTCAAAGTTTCCCACATTGGTGTTGGGTTCCATCACCGGTTCGTTCATGCACGAAGGAAACAAAACCACCGAGAGCAGAAGAATAAGAAAAAACCGTTTTATCGAAGAATAATTATGCATTGTAGATTAAAAGTTATGAATTAATTTATTCATTCGGGCTGATGAAATTTTCAGGAGCCTTATTTTTCTTTCCGGCAAAATAAATAGCGTCCAGATTAGTACCGACCAGCAAACTAAATTCGTTCCGGGTAAAAACCAAATTGTTGGATGAATATTTCAAATCAGAAGTGCTGAAACCAAAATGCCAAACCGAACTATTAAACGGAACCTGAACTATAAACCTGGTATTCAAACCACGCTTGTTGTACAACGAACTGAAATGGAAAGCATCAGACAGATTACCTAACTGAAACATCTCGTAATACGAAGCACCCCCCAACGGCACATACATACAGCCAATAATTGGTATTTGAAGTGTCAACTGAAGTTGCAGCGTTTTCTTCCGAAGCGGAAAATTATATTTTGCAACTCCGGTGAGATTAATGTTGGTCGACAAATCAATATTTACCGGATTATTCACATTCCGGTCGAGATATTTGAACCCAAAATCCACATCCCAAAGTCCGCCTGCCAACAGCTGAAAATCCTTATTTATTCTGAAATGATACTGCATTCCCCAACCGGCATTTGCGCCAATATACATCATGGCAGCTGTCAGTTGCGGATTCAGCATTAGTCCTGCTTCTAATTTCAATTTACTCTGATTCGACAAAAGAGTATTTTCGGGAGTAAGAAACCTTGAAGTTTCGAGGTTGTAATTTACACCTAATCCGCTGTAATTTAACGGCGAAAGATATGGATCGGTCATACCAAGAAAAGAAAGTCCGGCAGTATTGGTAAAATTCGTAAGCAAATATTTCTTTTCATCAGCCTGTTGAGCCGACAAATTTAAGGCAAGAAAGAACAGAACAAGGGCTGTAAATGTATTTTTCATCGAACTATTTCATTTTGAAAACAGTGTTTGCAAAAATAACAAAAAAGATTCGGATTTGGGCGGATTAAATTTGAACAGGCAATTTTAAACAAATCCTTAATAATATTATGAAAATCACTGAAATTATTAAAATAGATTTTTATCTTTGTTGTTCTTAAAAGGAACAAAAAAATTAATTTCAGGTTCATGCAACGTTTATTCATTTGTATCCATCTTTAAAGAAAAACACTTATATGAAAAAAATCACGTTGAAACTTTACGACAAACTGATTATCGGAATCTTGTTTTCGGTATTTTTCCTTGTATCGTGCGAACCGGATGAACCGATTCCTGCTTACGGAATTGTTCCCATGTATGGCGCAGTTCAAACCACTCAGGTTACTCATCAAACTCCGGCTGTAAATAAAACAACGATAAAATGAAAAGCTTTTTTTTAAAACCTTTTGATGCAGTAATTCTTGCTCTGTTAGGTTGTATCGGTTTCCTGACCGGTTGTAATTTGAGTGATCCTCCGGTTGCAGAATATGGAGTTCCGTCGGCTGATTTTATCATTAAAGGAACTGTTACCGACAGTATTTCTTCAACACCCATTCCCAATATCCGAATCATTCGGGGCGATTCAACTGTTTATTCCTATCCTCAGTTTGATACCATTTACACAGATGCCGAAGGGAAATACCAGACAACAGTCAGTGCTTTTCCTGTAGAATCGCCGACTTTCCATCTAAAAGTGGATGACATCGATGGAACCCAAAATGGTGGTGATTTCCAGCGCAAAACAGTGAAAGTTGTTTTTACATCAACCGACTGGATAAAAAAAGAATCGGGATGGTATGCAGGAAAAGCTCAGAAAACAGTTGATATCAAACTCAAAAAGAAATAACTTCCGGTGAATCTCAAAAAGAAAATCATTCTTTCGCTTTATCAGCAACACAAACGCAACCAAAGTCAATTACACGAACTGACCTATTTGTTTTGGGAATGCACGTTGCGCTGTAATCTGAACTGCATTCACTGCGGAAGCGACTGCACCAAAGAAGCCATGGCTCCCGACATGCCGTTGGAAGATTTTCTAAAAGTTCTCGACGACATCACCCCGCATGTGAATCCGAATAAAACCATGATTGTTATCACCGGTGGTGAACCATTGATGCGTAAAGATCTGGAAAAATGCGGGGAAGAAATTTACAAACGTGGTTTTCCCTGGGGAATGGTAACGAATGGTTTCGGTCTTACTCCTGCACGTTTCGATGCTTTATTAAATGCCGGTTTACGCTCTATAACCATTAGTTTGGACGGATTGAATCCCGAAACTCACGATTGGTTTCGCGGCAAAAGCGGTTCGTGGGAAAAAGCCATGAATGCTGTGGAACGAGTTGCTAAAACGCCGGATTTAATGTACGATGTGGTGACTTGTGTCAACAAACGAAATATAGGCGATCTGGAAGCGATAAAAGAATTGTTTATCAGCAAAGGAGTGAATCGCTGGCGGTTATTCACCGTCTTTCCGAAAGGACGTGCCAAAGAAAATCCGTTATTGCAACTTTCAAAACCGGAATTTGTACGTTTGATGGATTTCATAAAGGAAACCCGCAAAGGAGGAAAAATTAAAGCTTCGTACGGTTGCGAAGGATATTTGGGCAGTTACGAACTGGAAGTCCGCGATTCGCCGTTTTTCTGTCAGGCAGGAATTCATATAGGTTCGGTGCTGGTAGATGGAAGTATCAGTGCCTGTCCGAGTTTACGCGCCGATTATATTCAGGGAAATATCTATAAAGATGATTTTATGACGGTTTGGAACGAAAAATATCAGATTATGCGCGACCGTTCGTGGACAAAAACAGGAAAATGCGCCTCGTGTAAATCCTATAAATATTGCGAAGGAAACGGGCTGCATCTTCGCGACGAAACTACCGGTGAAATTCTATGCTGTCATCTTGAAATGCTAACTCAATAAAAGAATCTCCCGCAGATTTCGCTGAAATTCGCAGATTTTTTCTGCGCTAATTTGCGAAATCTGCGGGAGAATTATCTTTAAGTGATTAATATCAGAACGTATTTGTCTTTATTTGCTTGAAAAAATCATTTCCCTTATCATCTACCAAAATAAATGCCGGGAAATTTTCTACTTCAATTTTCCAGATAGCTTCCATTCCCTCTTCGGGATATTCCAGACATTCCACTTTTTTGATATTTTGTTCGGCCAGAATAGCTGCCGGGCCACCGATAGAACCTAAATAAAAACCACCGTGTTTCTTACAAGCATCAGTAACCTGATCGCTGCGGTTTCCTTTGGCAATCATAATCATGCTACCACCCTTTTCCTGGAACAAATCAACGTATGAATCCATACGACCGGCTGTTGTCGGACCAAACGAACCGGAAGCCATTCCTTTCGGAGTTTTGGCAGGACCGGCGTAATAAATCGGATGATCTTTCAAGTATTGTGGTAATGGTTTTCCTGAGTCCAATACTTCTTTCAGTTTGGCATGAGCAATATCGCGACCAACCACAATCGAACCGGTTAATGACAAACGTGTTGCCACCGGATACTTGGTTAACGTAGCCAGAATTTCTTTCATGGGTTGATTCAGATCGATGTGAACAGCATTGCCTTCGCCCTGATGACGTAATTCTTCAGGAATAAAACGTCCGGGATTATCTTCCATTTTTTCCACCCATATTCCATCTTTATTTATTTTTCCTTTAATATTCCTGTCGGCTGAGCAGGAAACCGCTAACCCAACGAAGCAGGAAGCTCCATGACGCGAAGAACGCACGATGCGGATATCATGAGCAAAGTATTTTCCTCCAAACTGAGCTCCGATTCCAATTTCCTGAGATGCTTTCAGAATCCGTTTCTCTAATTCCACATCGCGGAACGATTGACCAAGTTCATTGCCTTCAGTAGGAAGTTCATCATAAAATTTCGTGGCAGTCAGTTTCACTGTTTTCATGCAGGCATCGGCTGAAGTACCGCCAATGACAAAAGCAATATGATACGGTGGACAAGCTGCTGTTCCGAGGTTTTTCATTTTTTCAATCAGAAATTTTTCCAATGAAACCGGGTTCAGTAGCGCTTTGGTTTCCTGATATAAATAGGATTTATTGGCTGAACCGCCACCTTTGGCAATAAATAGAAACTTGTATTCATTTCCGTGGCTTGCCATAAGGTCAATTTGAGCCGGAAGATTGGTGCCTGTATTCACTTCGTCGTACATGTTCAACGCGGCATTTTGTGAATAACGCAGATTTTCTTCGGTATATGTTTCGTAAATTCCCTTCGACAAAGCCTCTTCGTCATTACCGTTTGTCCAAACATTATTTCCTTTTTTGGCATAGACTGTTGCCGTACCGGTATCCTGACAAAAAGGTAAAATTCCTTTAGCAGCAATTTCAGCATTGCGAAGCATAGTCAACGCCACGTATTTATCGTTTTCGCTGGCTTCCGAATCGGCTAAAACTGTCGATAATTGTTTCTGATGCTCGGTACGGAGCAAAAAAGAACAATCACGCATCGCTGCACGGGCTAATTTGGTGAGTCCTTCGGGTTCTACTTTAAGTATTTCCTGACCGTCAAGTTGAGTAACCGAAACATGCTCATTGGTAAGCAAATAATACTCGGTTTTTTCTTTTGCGAGTGGGAACGGTTCCTGATATTTAAATTCTTTTGCCATTTTTTTATTTACGATTTATACATTTACAATTTACGATTGGCTTATTGAAAAGCGTTGCAAAATTACAGAAATTTTTCTGTAATTAAAAATAAAAGTTAATCGTAAATAAACTAACATTTGCGGATAAAATTAGTTCGATAATAGTTTTAATGCTTCCCTGAATCTCATTTCTAGATTCTTATATTGAGAATAGCTACAAATTTATTTTAATAAAAAAGAGCGATGTAAAAATCGCTCTTTTTATATCAAAACAGTGTCAACTGCCCCTTAGCATCATTCTTTCTGCCACTATCAACTATATCGTC